>DATEIS010000420.1:0-11729 GCA_035278765.1 Pyrinomonadaceae bacterium
TGAGGATTAAGGTTGGCGTCATTCTAAGCTACTGCATCGCGAAATGACAGCCGGAATCAGAAAAGAATTCGATAAAGTTTTTCTTCAGTTGCAGAAGTTTGGTCTGTTGCTTTTGTCTGACTCAGCGCTTCCGAATGTCAGTCGAATCGTCGCTGACCAAAAGATTTCGGGATCGTGGTGGTCCCACGAAGCGGGGCAGGAGATCTTTTTAGTTGGCGAGATGCTCGAAGATCATCCGGATGTAATGATCATGAAACTCGTCTCAAATAAAGTAACGTTCGTGCACCGCGAACTCTGGGGACGTGTTTACTCGATCGGCGTCGCACGCGAAGACTGGCAATTACGAAAGCTTTCGCCACTAGCAAAACATTTGCTCAAGACTCTCGATGCACAAGGCTGGCTGCAAACCAATAAACTCGGCAAAGAGTTTGGTCCAAAGCCCTCGGAGACGGCTCGTGAGCTGGAATCTCGATTGCTGCTTCACGCCAATCAAATACACACCGAATCGGGAGCACACGCGAAGGTGATCGAAACGTGGGGCTCGTGGGCAAAGCGTGTGGGCTTTCGAACAAGTGCGAAGAGTCCTTCGGCAGCCAGACGTTTTCTTGAACAACGACTTGCGGAAATGAATAAAGAATTCGGCGGTAACGGTAAACTGCCATGGCTATGACGAACTTAACCTCAACCTGGCGTTCATTCGCGCTCATCCTGCTGCTCGGTTGGACCACGGCAGTATCAGCACAACAGGCGCAAAAACCTCTAAATATCGGAATCGTTAGTCCAAACACGAAGACCGATCTAAAGCTTGAACAAGCAATTGCGGGCATGAGCTCTACTGAGGAGGCGAAGCTCGTCAACAAAGCGGTAAATCTCGGTTGCGTAGTGCGTTCGCGAATCAGTGCTTTTCGTGCGCTCGGATCGTGGAGTGATGGCGCCGAGCATTCAGTTTTACTGCGTGTCAGAGGTGACGAGGAGTCGCTTCGCTACATCCTGTCGCGAATGGGACGCGACGCCGAACAGAAGTACGTCATTTACTTTCATCCTCAACCGAAAGGCGCGGTCGATCTGTACACGTTGAGGCCACGCACTCGCGCGAAAAATCTCGTTGCGCTTACGAATGAACTGGAGCGCGCCGGGATTCCCTTTCGTACTTTAGTTCCCTCGCGCGGAACGACTGCGATTTACATCATCGATCTGGATCGTGATCTTCGCCAAAAGATTTTGGCCGCTGCTCGCAAGTTACGCGCACAGGTCAACAAAGAAACTGGAAACGCGCAGTTATTCGGCGATGACGTCCGCGAAAAAGCGAAAGAAAAGTTTGATCAGGAAATCAAAAACTATGAAACGAAGAATCCAAATCTGCCGCCGACATGCGACGTGCAAAAACGTAAGACAAAGGGTCATTAGATGAAATCAAACAATCCTTGTATCTCTGCGACTGTGGCCGAAGCGTTCGAACGCTTGCCTGGTCCGGAAGGCCAGCGCTTCGCGACTGTTTTCGAGCACGGCAGTCTGTTGGTTGAGATCTACGCTCCGCGCGGTGTCGATCCGCAGCAACCACACACGCGCGATGAGCTCTACTTTGTTGCGGCCGGAACCGGTGAATTCGTCTGCGGCGAAACGCGGCAAATATTTGGACCAACCGACGTACTCTTCGCGGCAGCCGGCGCCGTGCATCGCTTTGAAAACTTCTCCGGCGACCTGACGCTCTGGGTCATGTTCTATGGACCAGAAGGCGGCGAATCGGACACTAATTAGCCACGGATTTACACGGATACAGGCTTTACGGCTTTGGCGAAGGCCGAAGTATTGAGCGTGTTGAGAACTTCTTTTCGTGTGACCCAGCCGCGCCGAGCCATTGCCACACCGTACTTCACATTGTTCATGGCTTTGACTGAATGCGCGTCCGTTGAAATCACAAACTTGATCTTTCTCTTGCGCGCTTCACGCACCCAGCGCGGCTCGAGATCCAAACGGTAAGGATCGCCGTTGATTTCAATCGCTGCTTTCGACTCCGCAATCACGTCGAGAATTCGTTCGACGTCGCACTCAATCGGTGGACGCCGTTCCAGCAATCGCCCGAGTGCGTGTCCCCAGATCTTGAATACCGGCTGCCGCATTGCAGACGTGATTCGCTGCGTCATCTTCGCCCCGTCCATCTTGTAGCGCGCGTGAATGCTCGCGACGATCACATCCAGCTTCTCGAGCACATCGTCGGGATAGTCGAGATTCCCGCTGGCAATGATGTCTGACTCGGTGCCACGCAGGATCTTGATCGACACCTGTTCCTGAAGCTCATCGATCTCGTCCCACTGTCGTTTCAATCTGTCGACGTTGAGCCCGTTAGCATAAATCGCCGTCGGCGAATGGTCCGTGATCGTGATGTACTTCATGCCCATCGCTTCAGCGCCGCGCACCATCGCGTCGAGAGTGTGGATGCCGTCGGAATACGTCGTGTGGGCATGGACGATGCCCTTGATGTCGGCTTCGGTGACGAGATCTTCAGGAAGCTTTTTCGCGAGTGCGGCTTCGATCTCGCCCTGGTCTTCGCGCAACTCTGGCGGGATGTAAGCCATGCCGAGACGCTTGTAGAGCTGATCCTCGGTACGTGGAAGTTTCGCGAAACTTATCTTCTTTCGTTCCGCATGCGCCTGGACTTTTTCGAGATGCGACTGCGAGCCGGTCTTGACGAACAGAGTAATGCCGAAATCTTTTGGCGGCACCGCCGTCAGCCAAACCTGTGCGCCATCGGCGAACTGGGCCACACACGTGTTGTCATCTTCGATGTGACTCGAAAGTATCAACGGGAACTGTAAAAACTTCTCGATGAGCGCTTGCGGATCGTCTGCGCCAGCGACGACGTCGATAACGTCAATCGTCTCGACCCAGCGTCGCAAAGATCCAGCCACACTCACTTCGACCACGCCATCGATCGCTCTGAGATAGTCGACCACTTGATCCGCAGTGTCCCAGGCGTGATGCAGATGCAAACGACGCTTGGGCTTTTGCACCGGCGTTGCAAGTTCCTTCAGCAGGCGCTCTTCAGTTTTTGGTCCAAAGCCTTTTATCTCGCGCAACTTGCCGGCTTCGGCAGCAGCCTTTAACTCTGCGATCGAAGTGATTCCCAGTTCGTCCTGGAGGACTTTGATCTTCTGGACGCTCAGTCCCGGAACTGATGAGAGTTCGACGATGCCGGTCGGAAACTCTTTACGTAATTGACTCAATACTGACGATTCGCCAGTGAGATAGAGCTGTTTGATCTGTGATGCGAGCGCGTCGCCAATGCGTGGGAGTGTGGTGAGACGATCTTCTCGGACCAGTCGATCGAGATCGGCGACCGCCTGAATCGCGCGCGCGCCGGCGTTGTAGGCTTTTGCTTTAAATCGATTCTGGCCGCCTTTGAGATCCATCATCTGCGCGATCTCTTGCAACGCGGCGGCGACGCCAAATTTGTCTAGTTTTGGTTTTGCAGACATCACGAGAAGTTTCTCTTTTTTCCCGCAAAGGCGCAAAGGCGCAAAGAATAGAAATAAACATCAGGACTCTCTTTGCGCCTTTGCGCCTTTGCGCCTTTGCGGGAATAATTGCTTCATCATGGCAATAGCTTCAATCAATCCTGCAACGGGCGAAACTCTAAAAACTTTCAACGCATTATCCGCTGAACAACTGGAGGAAAAACTTCAACTCGCCGCAGACACATTTCGCGCTCATTCACGAACAACCTTCGCCGAGCGCAAGCCATTAATGACACGCGCCGCCGAGATTCTCGAAGCGAAGAAACATGAGTTCGGCAAGATCATGACGCTCGAAATGGGCAAGCCGTTGAAGGCGGCAATCGGCGAGGCCGAGAAGTGTGCGTGGGTGTGTCGTTACTTCGCCGAAAACGCCGAGCATCATCTCGCCGATCAGATCGTCAAAACCAACGCACAAAAGAGTTATGTGCACTTTCAACCGCTTGGACCAGTGCTCGCGGTAATGCCGTGGAACTTTCCCTTCTGGCAAGTGTTTCGTTTCGCAGCTCCGGCACTGATGGCGGGTAATGTTGGTCTGCTGAAACACGCCTCGAACGTGCCGCAGTGCGCGCTCGCGATCGAAGAGGTTTTTGCGAGTGCAGGATTTCCCAAAGGCGCATTTCAAACGCTGCTGATCGGATCAGACGCAGTTGAAGGAATACTGAACGATCCGCGTGTGGTCGCTGCAACTTTGACTGGCAGCGAACCGGCTGGTCGCAGCGTTGCCGCAACATCGGGTAAACAGATCAAGAAGACTGTCCTCGAACTTGGCGGCAGCGATCCATTCATCGTCATGCCTTCTGCAAATCTCGACGAAGCTGTCACAACCGCCGTGAAGGCGCGCACCATAAACAACGGGCAGTCGTGTATTGCAGCCAAACGTTTTATCGTTGCAGATGAAATCTATGACGAGTTCGAAAAGCGATTCGTTGACGAAATGCGCGCGCTGAAAATCGGCGATCCGATGGACGAATCAGTCGAGATTGGACCACTCGCAACACCACAGATCGTTAACGATCTTGATGAGCAGGTGAAGAAAGCAGTCGCGAGTGGCGCACGCGTGTTAACAGGCGGGCACAAGATCGATCGTCCGGGAAACTTTTTCGAACCGACAGTCTTAGTCGATATCAATATCAGCGCTCCGATTTCTTGTGAGGAGATCTTTGGACCAGTAGCGATGCTGTTTCGCGTTAAGGACATTGACGAGGCGATCCACGTCGCAAACGCAACGCCATTCGGACTCGGCTCCGCGGCATGGACCAACGATCCTCAGGAACAATCACGATTCATCGAAGAGCTCGAAGCGGGCTCGGTGTTTATCAACGGTATGGTGGCATCCGATCCGCGACTGCCCTTCGGCGGTGTGAAAAACTCAGGATACGGTCGCGAACTCGCGGAGTTTGGCATCCGCGAGTTCGTGAACGTTAAAACTATATGGATTAAGTAGCACCGATTAAACGGATTAGGGACGGGATGGGCGTCCGTCCCAATCGCCGCCTAATGGAATGTCGCCGGCCTGTCCGAAGTTGAAGACGATCTCACCATCGCCAGCAATGATCGCGTTGTTGAGCGCCATAACTGCGGTTACCTGATTGAAGACTCCGATCGTGTCGATTCCATCGCCGTTCCAATCACCGGCGATGGGTCGTGTGTCGGGGTTGCCAAAAATCACGGGCGTAAAGTCGATTGAGCCTTTGAACGTATTGCTCAAAAGGAACGTCGAGTTAGCGTCTCTGTACAACCCAACACTGTCTTTCCCGTCACCATCCCAGTCTCCCGCGATCGGCGTATCACCCGCCTGGCCGAAAAGAAACGTGACGCTAACCGGAGCCGTGCTGTTGTTGATGTTCTGGTTTTTAAATCCATTGGACAGTTTCCATGTTCCGGTCGCAGGTGTGAACACGCCTGGCGTGTCTATTCCGTTGCCATCCCAATCACCCGCCACAGCCAGGTCACCCTGCTGTCCAAAGTTAACTGTGATGGTCGTCACCTTATCGATCAGCAGGATGAACTGACCAGTTGACGGACGAAACACACCGGGCTTGTCCGTACCCGATCCATTCCAATCACCAACGATCGGCTGATCACCACTCTGGCCAAATGTAATGACGCGATCCGGATTGCCAGTGGTGTTTGAATCTCGCAGTTGAAATTGATTTGTCGAGGGACGAAATACACCAATCGTATCGTTGAAAGTGGAATTAAACTTCGCAACGAACCCATCTGTGCCGCCGCCATTGAAGAAGGTGTCAAAAGCACCGACTGTCGTCGTTAAATTTCCACCCGTGGTTCCGCCAAGATAGATGTTTCCCTTTGGATCGATTGCGATCGCCTTTCCTTTCGCGCCGTTACCGCCAAACGTAGTCGAGTAGACTAACTTCGCGGCCGTAGTTGTCGAGATCGTGGCTTCGATCTTCGCGAGAAATGCTGTTCCCTGCTGATTCGAAGCGAGCGGCAGCACTGAAGGAAAACTTGCACCGGAAGTTGTACGACCAGTCACATAGGCATTGCCGCCAAAATCAAGGACAAGGCCCAATCCTTCTTCACCATCATTCGACGTGTTTGCATTGTTGCCGCCGAGAAAGCTGCAATAGAACAAAGACGTACCGTCGGCATTCAGTTTAGCGACAAATGCTTCACCATTTGTTTGAGTCGAATCGAACGCGTTGATAAGCGGAAACGACGTTGGCGCCGAGTTGCTCGCGCCCGTGATATATGCGCGTTGAAACGCATCGACGGCCACCGACTCCACGCGATCGTTGATGTTGCCACCAAAGTAAGTACTGTACGTCAACGAAGCATTGCCATCAGCCTCGGTATCGATCTTCGCCACAAAACCATCGAAGCCGCCGCCCTGGAAAAATGACTGCAGTGGACCACCGATCGCGCTCTTCGTTTCCAGATCCGTTGAGGCGGTGCTGCCGACGATATAAGCATTGTGATCAGCGTCCACCGCGATGCCTTTGCCAATGTCATCACCGTCTCCACCGTAAAAGCTCGCATATCGCAACGTATCGTTACCATTAGGTGCGAATGGATCGAAGACGGCGATAAACGCATCGTTGCCGTTGAACTCGGAGTGGCGACTCCACTGAAAAGCATGCTTTGTGGGCAGATTGTTTGAGGAAGTCTGACCGGCGATGTAGATATGATTTGCATTGTCGATAGCGATGGCATTGCCCGCATCGAACGCTTGATTGCCGGCGTTGAGCGTCACCGACCCGCCAAAAAAGGTGGAATAAATCAGCGTCGCGCCATCAGCCGAAAAGAAACTCACAAACGCGTCACCGGCGCGATTTGGCACGAAACCACAAGGACCCGGGCAGAAGCCATTCTTCTGAAAAGCATTTGACGTAACCGGCAATTGGTTTTTACTGTCGAGGTTGTTCGTTACCCCCGTGACAGCGGCTCTGCCGTCGCTGGTGACGGCAATTGCTCGAACCTCAGTGGCACAAATATCCTGAGTACAGAAGTTAGGGTCATCGCCGAAAAAGGTTGAATAAATAATGGCCGTTCCAGTGGCATTTAGCTTGGTGATGAAGCCGATTGGATCGTCAAACTCCGAATCCTCAAACGCATTTAGCAAGGGAAAGCTGCCTGCGCTTGAGGATGTCGTACCAGCTAAATAGGCCTGGCCACTTCCGTCAACGGCAACTGACGCGGCAAGGTCTGCCCCATCGCCGCCAATGTAAGACGAATAGAGCAGCACCGGATCGATCACTAGTGGTTTGCTCTTGTCGTAAGCTCCAACTTCAAAGCCGACTTCATGCGTGCTCTTCAGAATGTATTTTCCTGGGATCGATACGTGAGCCTTTTCGCTTTCCTGATAGACCACAGGCGCTTTGTGAAGTACTTCTTCTCCGTTGCTCATCACATGGAGATTGCCGTTTGCATCGAGAGAAAGTTTTTCGGCGCCAGGAAACGATAACTTGATGCGCGATACGTTACCTTCAGGCTTGATCACAAAGTCGTACTCGAGCTCGTTCTGCGTTCCGTACCAAAGCATGTCGATTGACGGCCAGACGTCGTCGTAGTGAACTTTGCGGAACGTCGGAATACCTGTCCGCCACTTGCTGCGATCGTTGCCGATCATGTAGTTAACTTTGCCTTGCAACTCCTGCTCGCCGGCGACTTGAGCATTCGCATCAGCCCCGACAAGGTTCATTCGCAATACTGACGCTTTCTTCTCACTGTTACGCAGCGAGAAAACGGCTTCGCTCGGTGTCAGAAAGAGTGTGTAGCCTTTGCCACGCGAAAGAAACTTGACTGCTTTGTCTGATTGGCCCTCATTGCGTTCAAAGCTCAAGGGAAGTTTTCCATAGTTGTCTGTAGCCGAGAGCTTGAGCTGGGCCTCTTCTTTTTGAATGATTAGAGTTTTTGATACCTGCGCGCGTACTCGCGGCAGTGTCGCCAGGGGCAGAGCCCAAAGCATAAACAGAACGGGGATGATTTTCATTTTCTGGGCAGTCTTCATGCGTCCTCCTTCAAGGTTTGTAAGCCACGGATTACACGGATAACTTGTTATGGGCGTGTTGGTTTTCCGTCCCAGTCACCAGCGAGGGGAATGCCGCCGGGCTGTCCGAAGTTGAAGACGATCTCACCATCGCCGGCGATGATCGCGTTGTTAAGTGCCATCACTGCGGTTACTTGATTGAAGACTCCAATCGTGTCGATTCCGTCGCCATTCCAATCGCCCGCGATTGGTCGAGTGTTGGGATTTCCAAACACGACGATAGGAAAGTCGACTGTGCCGTTGGTGCCATTACTCAGACGCCAGGCCGAAGTCGCGTCTGTGTACGTTCCCACGCTGTCCTTCCCGTCACCATCCCAGTCTCCGACAACAGGAGTGTCGCCATTCTGTCCGAAATTGATCGGGCTCTTGGCTATAGGAAAACTGTTATTGACGTTGATGCCGTTGATGCCGTTCGTCAGGAACCATTGACCGGTCGCGGGATTGAACACGCCCGGCGTATCAATTCCGTTTCCGTCCCAATCACCTGCTACGGCGAGCTGGCCCACGTTGCCAAAATTGATCGTCAAGATTTTCGAGCCGCTGAGCTGCAAAAGGAACTGGCCCGTCGAAGGACGAAACACACCGGGCTTGTCAGGGCCGGTACCATTCCAATCGCCAACAATCGGTTGATCACCGGCCTGCCCAAAAGTGATGAGCTGATCTGCTGGACCAGTGGTGTTTGAATCACGCAATTGAAATTGATTGATCGACGACTGGAAAAGACCAATTGTGTCGTTGAAGGTGCCGTTGAATTTGGCTATGAACGCATCGGACGTTCCGCCATTGAAGATCGTGTCGAAAGCACCGGTCGTAACGGGCAAAGTACCGGGCGTGGTACCACCCAAATAAACATTCCCTTGTGGATCCAGTGCAATTGATTCGCCTCGTGCGCCGCTGCCACCGAAGGTAGTCGAGTAGATCAACTTCGGCACGATGTTGTTGGCGATCGTGGCTTCAACCTTGGTTAAGAATGCTGTGCCCTGAAGATTCCCGGCTAACGGAAGCACTGCGGGAAATGATGCGCCCGAGGTTGTGCGACCGGTGACATAAGCGTTGCCAGCGAAGTCGACCGCGATACCCAACCCTTCTTCAGCGTCGTTGGATGTATTCCCATTATTGCCGCCGAGAAAACTCGAATAGAACAACGCGGTGCCGTCGGCGTTCAGCTTCGCGACAAATGCTTCGCCGTTGGTCTGCGTTGAATCGAAGGCATTTACCAGCGGGAAAGAGCTGGGTGAGGAATTACTTGCGCCAGTGATATACGCTCGCTGAAATGCATCAACTGCGACAGACTCGACGCGGTCATTAATATTTCCACCAAAGTACGTGCTGTAGGTTAGCGAAGCATTGCCGTCGGATTCCGTATCGATCTTGGCAACAAATCCATCGAAGCCGCCACCCTGAAAAGTTGCTCGCAGCGGAGACAATGCGGGACTCGTTGTTTCCAGATCAGTTGATGCGGTGCTGCCGACGATGTATGCGTTGCGATCTGAATCGACCGCAATGCCGCGACCAATGTCGTCGTTATCGCCACCGTAATAACTTGCATACAAAAGCGTATCGTTGCCGTTGGTAGCGAGGGGATTGAAGACGGCTATAAACGCGTCTTTTCCCTCTCCTTCCGAAGCACGTGAACCCTGAAAGGCATGCCTGGTTGGAAGCGAGTTGGAAGCTGTTAGTCCAGTGATGTAAATGCGAGTTGAACTATCGACAGCGATCGCGTTTCCAATATCGAATCCACGTTCACTATAACGATAGTTGGTCCTGCCGCCATAAAAAGTCGAGTAGAGCAGTTCGGTCCCGTCGGCACTGAACATCGTCACAAATGCATCGACCATTCTGTTTGGTTCAAGGCCACACCAGCTGATGCAGAAGCCATTATTTTGGTAGGCATTGGAAGTAACTGGAAATTTGCTGTCGTTATCTTCGTTAGTTACGTGGCCGGTAACAACGGCTCGGCCGTCGCTGGTCACGGCAATTCCATTTATCTGAGTGCCGCAAATATTTTGAACACAGAAACTGTTGTCGTCTCCCAGGAAGGTAGAATAAAGAACGTCGTTCCCGGCGGCATTCAGCCTGGTTACGAAACCGAGGTTTCCGATCTGCGTTTGTTGAATAGCGTTCTCGAGGGGAAAGGTTGCTTCGTCCGACGAGCTTTGGCCCGCGATGTAAGCTCTGCCGCTTCCGTCTGCAGCGACGGAAAGACCGGTGTCAGTTAAGTTGCCACCAATGTAAGTTGAGTAGCTAAGAACCGGATCGATCACGAGTGGTTTGCTCGTGTCATATGGACCAACTTCGAAACCGAGTTCGTGGTTGTCTTTTACGACGTACTTACCGGGAATAGTTACACGACCTTTTTGCTGATCCTGATAGACCACAGGTGCCGATTGGATCATTTCTTCGCCGTTGACTTTTATAACCAAGTCGCCTTTTTCATTCACGCGTAGTTCGCCGGCGCCTGCAAAGGACAATCGGATCTGCGAGACATTGCTACCGGATTCGATTACAAAATCGTACTCAAGCTCGTTCTTCGTTCCGTACCAAACGAGGTCAACGCCCGGCCAGACATCGTCGTAATGAACTTTGCGAAACGTCGGGATACCGGTGTGCCACTTCGCTCGATCGTTGCCGATCATGTAGTTAACTTTTCCTTGCAACTCCTGCTCGCCGGTGACGTGAGCGTTCGCATTAGCGCCGGCGAGTTTCATTCGCAGTGTTGAAGTTTTTTTCTCGTTGTTACGCAGAGAAAAGACTGCTTCAGTTGGGGTCAGAAAGAGTGTGTAGCCTTTGCTGCGAGAAAGAAATTTGACTGCTTCGGCTGACTGGCCCTGGTTGCGCTCAAAGCTCAAAGGCAGCTTGCCGTAATTCTCAGTGGCGCTCATTTTCAACTGAGCTTCATTGCCGGGAGCTGTTTTCGTTTTCGAAGGCGCCGTCGCGCGTGGTTTTGCAGTCACGCGCGGCAGCATCGACATGGGCAAGGCCCACAACAGCAACAGTAAAGGGATGATTTTGATTCTCTGGGCGGTTTTCATCGGGGATCTCCTTTCAAGAGATTAATGTGGGCGAATGGGGGCAGATGAGCAGTAATCCTTCCGGCGTCTCACTCGAGTGCACCACTCCGGACTCGGCCCAGTGAAAAATCGTGCGGGAGTTCACATGAGCAAAAATCGCAGCGTCGTCGACGTTCAACATCTCAACCTGCCGTAAGCATGAGGAACACCAGGCGGTTCTACGGCGGCGGTTAACGATGACCAGTCGTTCTGTTTCGACAGTGATTTCAGTTCGGGTTTTCATGCTGTCTCCAATGCGCTGTCTTGGAATGGGCCACAGATCGTACGGATCTCTGTAAATCGATTTTCACCGATCGGTACAATCCGTGGACCAGCACGCGGAACAAAACCCGCGGATGGAAGAGGGCGGTGGGCGGCACAAGGATGTTGAAGGCTCGCATCAACACCCGGCGCACAGGCACTGAGTGCGTCGAGAGTCGGATCACCTGGTCCATGTATCGATGCATGAACCTGTTCATCGCCGTTGGCGCGCCGCCTTCGGTTTCGCGATAGCGATAGTCTTCACCAGTTGCCAGCATCCACGGCGCCTCGTTTACTTTCGCGAGCTGTTTTTGAAAGCGGCGTGAGAGACCAGTCAAACTTCCATCCGGATGCAGCCGGCCTTGTTCGATTAAGTTTTTCTGCAATGTCACT
>DATEIS010000421.1:0-3415 GCA_035278765.1 Pyrinomonadaceae bacterium
CCAGCCACGGGCAGCCACGGAGGGCCGCCCCTACAGTACGTTCCGAGATTGTTGCAGGGCTTCGACGAAGAAGAATTCACCCCACATTACGGATTCATTGACGCCGAGATTTTTATGGATGTGATAGACGCCGCCGCGCAGAATTCCTTCCCAACCGTCGCTTCCCTTGCCTAAATACCTTGCAGTCAGCGAGTCGATCGTTCTGAGCGCGCAATCGCGATAAGCCATGCGTCGCGCAGCACTGGAAGCATGCTTCGCCAGCTTGAGCAAACCAGTGACGGCTATGGCAGAAGCGCTGGTATCGACTGGCCCATCAACCGGCGCATCAAAATCCCAAGGCGCCACACCATCGTCAGGCACATTCGACAACCAATAGTCCGCATTGTGTTCCGCGACCTCGAGATAAACCGGATCGCGCGTCAACTCGTAACACGTGCCGAATCCGTAAAGCGACCACGCGAGGCCACGCGACCAGCACGAATCACCGCGATAACCCTGCTGCGTCGTTTGCTTCAGAAACTCACCCGTCTCGAGATCGAAGATTCCTTCATGCGACGTGCTGCCATCTCCACGAACGAGTGTCCGTCGTGTCGTACGACAATGCCGGTGGGCCAACTCGAGCAGCGCCCGATCGCCAGTTTCCAACGCAGCATAAAAGATGATCCCGACATTCATCATGATGTCGATGAAGTTCGAATTTTCACCATGAAACGATCGCAAACATCCGGCACGTTCATTGAAGCGCAACGCGAGCGTTCGCCCCGCGTGAACGACAACATCCTTCAATGACTGATCGTGAGTCGCTTCGTACCAGCGGCGATAAGTACCGTGATAGAAGATGAAACCGAGGTCGTGTACGTCGCGATCGTCTTTTCGCGATTCAAGCGCTTTCGAATATCTAATCGCTAAGTCTTTCCATGAAGGCTCACCCGTCTCTTCGTAGAAGATCCACATCATCCCCGGCAAAAAACCATCACACCAGCGCGTCCACGCAGGCTTCGAATGCCGCCAGCGCCCGCCATCCGTGTAGAGCGGATAAAAATCCGGATCACGCTCAACCAAGGCCCGCACCTGCGCCTGCGCAAAACTAAACGCATCATCGATCCGCGACAATCGTGCTTTTTTATCCGTTTCCATCTGTGTTTACAGGCGCCGCAAATGAAACCCGCCGTCGACATTGATCACTTCACCCGTCGAGAACGGAAAACTCCCGCTCGCAATCGCCGCCACGGCGCGTCCGACATCTTCCGGAGTTCCCCACCGCTTTATCGGCGTCAAGCCATCCGCAATCAGCTTGTCGTATTTCTCTTTGACGGTCGCAGTCATGTCAGTAGCGATTACGCCGGGTCTGATCTCGTAAACGTTAATTCCCTCGTCTGCGAGTCGTACGGCAAAGAGGTTCGTCATCATCGCCATCCCAGCTTTCGCCACACAGTATTCACCGCGTTCAGGCGAAGCAGCGTAAGCGGATACAGAACTGATGTTGACGATCGCGGGAGCATAATCAGGCACCGACTGTTTCTGCTCGATCATCCAGCGCGCGACTAGTTGACTCAGGAAAAACGGGCCTTTCAGATTCACATTCAGCAAACGATCAAAACTCTCGGTACTCGTTTGCAACAGATCCACGCGCTTGTCAGGTGCGATGCCGGCATTATTGACGAGTAAATCGAGACGTCCGAAAAGCTCGCGCGTGTGCGCAACCAGTCGCTGTCGATCGTCATCGTTGGCGACGTCGGCCGCGTACGTCTCAACACGCGCTTCGCCAGTTGCAACTGCTTTTACTTCTTCGACAGTGCGCTCTGCTTCGGTTGCATTGGAGCGATAGTTGATCAGCACATCGTAACCAATGCGACCGAGCTCAATCGCAATTGCTCGCCCGATTCCACGAGAAGCACCTGTGACAAGTGCAACACGACGCGATGTTGTAATCGACGAACTCATTTAGCTTCAGGTTTTGTCTCAGGCTTCGGCAGACATGCGACTGCAACCGCACCAAGCAACGCAAGACCAATCAAGACACTAAACCCAACTGTATAAGTCGTTGTTTGATCACGCAAACTCCCAACGAGCATTGGCACCGTCGCTTCCGCTACTCCATCCGCAGTCAGTATCACGCCCATCAAACGACCCATTATTTTGACACCAAAGAGTTCCGCGGCCATGAGTGGAATGATCATGTAATCGCCGCCAAGTCCAATGCCAAAGACTATCGCAAATAAATAGATTGCTCCTGGCGTCGATGCAAAAAACAGCAACGGGATCGAAGCAGCCACCAGCAGGTAGATCAGCAGCATGACATACTTCTTCGTGTAGCGATCTGCAAGCCAACCCATCAACAAACGACCAACGAGACTAAACGCAAGCACGAGCGAAGCCACCCGGGCCGCTTCCACCTGGGCGTATTGCTGGTCCAAACTCAGAAAGAGTTTTAGATGTTGATTTGTACCACCAACCGCACCGATCGAACACATGCTTCCGATCGCGAGCAGATAGAAGGCTTTTGACTTTAGTGCCCAGCCGATCGGCGCTGTCGGTGTGGCCGTTTTAGTCGTAGGTCCTTCTGCGTTTGGAGACTCTTTCACAAAATATGCAAGCGGCAATGCGATCACGATGATTAGCACACCGAGTATTCGCAGTGCATTGTGCCAACCGAACTTTTGCACCAGCATCACCGAAAGCAATGGTACGAGTGCGCCACCGAGACCGATGCCGAGATACGCAAAACCCATCGCACGACCGCGAGCTTTGTCGAACCAGCGCGTGAGCAGAACCTGATTCGGTAATGGCCCAGCGCAAACGTAGCCGAGGGCATTGAAGAGGTAGAAGAGATAAAACATCCACAGGGCGGTCATGCTGCCGAGGCCGATCAACGCAATGCCCCCCATCATGATGCCTGCAAGCATCAGGCGTCGTGGTCCAAACTTATCGATGAACCAACCCGCAAGAAATCCGAAGAGTGGGCCGACGACGAGTTTGCTCAGCGCATTGCCGGAGGTGACCTGCGTCCGCGACCAGCCAAACTCGCGCACCATGAAGTCGTAGTAGAAAGGTAAACCGTAGAGTGCGAGACCGACGATGGCGAAGAGCGCGAAGAATGAAGTAACGGCCACCTGGATTTGACCGTTACGCGATCGCGCACTGGTTTGCTCATCGACTATAGGGACATTTGTAGTCGCGCTTTGCATCGAGTTGTTTAGCCACCCCGGCTGCCGTACCGAGGACCGGTCAGACCTTTACTGAAGATTGGCGGCGAGATTAAGGCCTGACGGCAAAATTCGTCAAGACTCTTGTTCGAGTTGTTTGACCAACTAGTATCGAACACCACGGAACGTACTGTAGGGGCGGCCCTCCGTGGCCGCCCGTGGTTTGTGCACGGATTCACGGAGCCACGGCCTCGAGTTTGGCGAACACG
>DATEIS010000422.1:0-3428 GCA_035278765.1 Pyrinomonadaceae bacterium
GTCGCCGATCATGACGAAGCCGGCCCAATAGAATGGGTGCCGGTAACGTTCACTCCTCAACAATCCTAATTCCGCCTGTCGCAACGCCTCTGCTTTCGTTAACTTTGACTTCGTCAGCCGGCGATGGAAGTCGATCATCAAACTCGTGGTGCTCGCCGAATCCACTTTCCACTGGCTCGCCACCGTCGTCGGCACACCCGCCACGAACAACGCCCACGACATACCGATCACACCTTCTCCAGCACCGACCCACCCGCGCGCCGTCTGACAAGCCGAAAGCACTGCGAGCTTCGCATGCAGATCCATGTTGATGATTTCACGCGCTTCCAATAAACCGTCCTCATTCGGATCTTGAGTTGTTTGGGCCAGGGTCAGAAACGAGAACATCGGATTGCGATTGTCGAGCAGGCCATGCGTTGCGAAGTGAAGCACCTGGTATTTCGGCGCTTCAGTTTTTACTACTTTTTCACGTGCCTCGGCTCCAATGAAGATACGACTCTTACCAGCCCCATAAAGTTGCGCAAGAGTCTTGACCTCTGTTTCCGCTTCAGGCAGAGGACCGAATCTCGTTTCGGCGTCGCCTCTTGTCCTGGCAGGGTCTCCATCCAACTGTGGATTACCAAAGGCCAGCAGTGACCCGCTACGCGTTGCCACACTCGGCTTTGTTACCTCTCGCAGTACGCTCAATGATGGCGCATAAAAGAGCGTGTAGTTCTCGATCAGATGAACGCCTGTTTTAGGCTGCAACGCCTGAAACGGCAATTCCCATAGCACCCGATCAGGCACGATGCAAAGCGTTTTCTTACCGCGCAATTGTTCTTCGGCAGGTTTGAGCAGCAGATCGTAGAGTTGGCGCGCCGCATCCTGATAATTCAAGTCACGCTCAGCCAGCATGCGGCGGAATGCGTCCACTCGCTCGGATAGTTGGTTGGCCCTGATCTTGATTGGGTACATCGTGATATTCAGCGGACTTGCCGTCTTTGTCCGATCGCTCGACAACACCAGCACGTACGACTTGTCATCAGCGACAACAAACTCGACGATCGCCGTGGAACGATCCGGTATCAACGCCGCGGCCTCTGCGGCAGTGAGCGGCATCGCCTCTCCACGTTGCACTTTTAACTCAGGATATTTGACATAGAGACTGGTTAAGAAAGATTCGTAGGCCAATCGTGCCTTCTCGCGCTGAGGCTCCAGCTCGGCTATGCGCTCGAGGTTTGGTTTAGGCCGCTGTTTTTCGTCATAGAGTTTGGCGTTAAGCGTAGTGAGCTCGGCATTTGCAGTGCGCTCCATCTCCTGCTCTTCGGTAGACATCGCTTTATTGATCGGAATGCGTCCGTTGCGGAGCACATCAAGTAACGTCCTCGCTTTGGCGAGTTCGCCGTAAGTCAAAGCATCAACCGGCCGGTTGCGACTAAACGCGAGTTCCACCATCGCCCAATAGGGCAGCACTTTATCTTCGAAAAATCGCTGACGCGCGAGCTCATCGCCACCAACGCGATGACGCAACTGTTCGATCGTTTCGATGGAACGGATGAGATCTTTCTCGGCCTCGTCGAATTGCTTTAACGAAGTATGTGCACGTCCGGCAAGTTCGAGACCTCGCCAAAGAGTTTCGGGGCTGTGCAGACGCGTTGAGATTTCGATAGTTCGTTTTGAGATGTCCAGCGCCTGCTGATATTCGCCTTCAAGGTAATTAAGGTAGCCGATGTGATTCAAGACGTACGCCATGCCTGACTGGTCGTCCAACTTTTCACGTATTGCCAAACTGCGCTGGTAGTATTCCAGGGCGCGTTTGTGGTCGCCCTGTTCGCGGTTGAGAAGACCGATGTTGTTTAGCGTGAGTGCGGCCCCGCGCTCGTCCTTTAACTGTTCGCGCAATGCCAGGCTCTGTTGATAAAAGTTGAGCGCCTGCGGATATTCTCGATACCGGTGGTGAGTAAGGCCGATATTGTTCAGGGCGTACGCCATCAGGCTCTTATCATCAGCAGCCTGGGCAAGCTTCAGAGCGCGTTGGAAATAGGCTATAGCCTGCAACTGATTTCCCTGCGTGCCGTGAACGGTTCCGATATTGTTGAGCGTCAGGCTGATTAAGGTTTTGTTCCCCACGGCCTCAGCCAACACCAACCCTTTTTCGAAGTAATCGAGGGCGCGCGCGTATTCGCCGTGGTCTCTGTAGATGACGCCGAGATTATTGAAGGCGGCGCCGAGCATCTGTTTGTCACCCGCTTGCTCTGCTATCTGTCGACTACGCTGCACGTAGTCGAGCGCCCCGACATTGTCTCCAAAGATCCGTTTGATCATGCCGGCGGTATTAAGCGCGCGAGCGGTCAGGGAAGGATCGCGTTTGGACGGATCCCACGACAAAAAATGTTCGAACAACTGTGAAGCCTGTTGATATTCGGCGCGGTTGTAGTGAGTAACTCCCAGGTTGACGATCGCATACGCAGCGCTCTTTTCGTCGCCGATCCGTTCCGCGATTGAGCGCATGAGTTTCAGCCCGACGATCGTCTGCGACAGTTCGCGACGTTGGGAAAAGGTATCCGACACTATCTTCAACACCAGGACCAATTCGGCGGTGACTAAGTCAGGTTCGGCTTCCAGCAGTGCTTTTTGATCACTCTCTGTTTTCGCGGCAAGAAGTTTGGTTACGAGTTCTCGTTCACGCGATTCGTATTGCCACACTTTCCATGGCCCATCTTCCTTCACAAGTCGCAAAACTCGGTTCAGGTGTGTGATTGTGCCCGGTTTTGTTGCGTTCAACTCGACCTGCAATATGACGGTGGCCGACGTGCCTTCGATATTCAGGCGACGGATCTCAAAACTCTTCAATGCAGTACCGTCGGTCCCGGAGAATGTCTTTCGAGCATCTGCCGCGAAGGACTCACGCTGCGGAGACTTCGAGCTCCACAGAGCCATTAGTCCATCGGCGTCTTTGCGTTGATAAGCAGAAAAGAAGTTGGTTACCGCACTGCGGACCAGGCTTGTTTCGTCGGGAGACTGGGCCATGGTGACGTTGGCGCAGAACAGCAACACTAAAACGAGAATCCGGGCGGGAGTTTCTTTGTAATTCCACATAACAAACTTTCTGTCGCATTTCGGGATCAACTTTGAGCGAAGTGACCGAGTCAGGGGAGGTTGGTAATGGCGCCCACTATTTTAGTGATTAGAATTTGGATCGCAAGGTATTTTTTCGTACACCGAGGTTGGTCCATATGATCGCATACGGAAAAATTTCTTCTCACGGTGGTAATACGCTATCAAATTTTCATCTTCACCAGAAAAGTATACGTCGTTGAGCGTCGCCCCCCACTCTCAACCGTTTCTCTTTGAGCAGATTGTTGCGCACAACTTTCCGGGAAGGAGTGAGGGCTACGCTCACCCGGAACTACGTCGACGCGGTGAGGAAGGGGAGATCCACCGCGTCG
>DATEIS010000423.1:0-4983 GCA_035278765.1 Pyrinomonadaceae bacterium
TTTCACGGATTTGCCCGGTTCCTGGCAACACCTTACCTTCCCGATTGCTGAACTCGGCGAAGATCAGTTTGAAGATGGCTTCGGCTTTGACGCCTCTTCGATTCGCGGCTGGGCTGCGATTCACGAGTCAGACATGCTGCTTGTTCCGGATGCTAGCCGCTTCTGGATGGATCCGTTTGCGGAACAACCGACGCTTTGTTTGATCGGCAGTGCTGTCGATCCAATAACAAAGGAAGGATACGCTTTCGATCCGCGTTCGGTTGCGCAGCGCGCCGAGAGTTATCTCAAATTCACCGGTCTTGCCGATACCGCTTACTTCGGTCCCGAAGCTGAGTTTTTTGTGTTTGATTCAGTCAAGTTTCATAACGAGCAGCATTCAGCCGGCTTTACTCTCGATTCTGACGAAGGACATTGGAACACCGGTCGCGACGCGAATGAGTTTGCCGGATCGAATCTTGGCTACCGCATTCGTCCGAAGGAAGGTTATGTGCCTTGCGCGCCGACAGACTCGCTGACGGATCTGCGTTCTGAAATCTCGCTGATTTTAGGCAAGTGTGGCGTCACGGTTGAATGCCATCACCACGAAGTCGCTACAGCCGGACAGTGTGAGATCGACTTTCGTTTTTCCACTATGCTGGGAACGGCAGACAATCTTCAGATATTCAAATACGTAGTTCGCAATACTGCACACCAGTTTGGAAAAACCGCGACGTTTATGCCGAAGCCGTTGTATGGCGATAACGGTTCGGGAATGCACTGTCACCAGTCGTTGTGGAAGAGTGAGAAACCGCTCTTTGCTGGCGATGGTTATGCCGGACTTTCAGAGATGGCGAAGTTCTATATTGGTGGATTGCTGAAACACGCTGCGGCAATCGTGGCTTTTGCGGCGCCGACGACGAACAGCTACAAACGTCTTGTGCCCGGCTTCGAGGCGCCCGTGAATCTCGCCTACTCCGCGCGTAATCGTTCGGCGGCGATTCGTATTCCGATGTTTTCGACGAATCCGAAGCTGAAGCGATTGGAGTTTCGTCCACCCGATCCGTCGTGCAACGCTTATCTCGCGTTTGCGGCGATGCTGCTCGCCGGACTCGACGGCGTGCAGAATCGAATCGATCCAGGCGATCCGCTCGAGAAGGACATCTACGATCTTTCACCGGAAGAACTGAAGGATGTGCCGACTCTGCCGGGTTCACTCGACGATTCGCTAAAAGCGCTGGAAGCCGATCACGACTTCCTGCTCAAGGGCGACGTATTCAGCCCGCAACTGATCGAGCGCTGGATTACATACAAGCGCGATCGCGAGATCACGCCGCTGCGTATGCGCCCGCATCCGCTCGAGTTCTCGTTGTACTACGATATTTAATCGGCCACAGATGAACACGGATGAACACTGATCTGTGAAATCAGTGTTCATCCGTGGCTTATACTATGGCCGTGCCTGATACCAATCTCGAATTCCTGGTACGTGATCTTCCCGATCAGAACGGCCCTCGTCTTTTTCTGGAGCGGTTAGCCAAAGAGCAGCCGCGGGCCAATCAAACGCTCCTCAAACAACCAGCCCTACTCGCGGATGTTCTTGCTTTAGCTGCCTGGAGCCCGCTGCTCGCGACAACCGTAGAACAAAATCCGGAATATCTCTCGTGGCTGTCGCGTGAGCGTGCCGATCCGCGCGTCAGAACGGCAGACGAATTCAAAGAATCACTCGCTCGTTTTGCTCTAACTAACTCTGCACTGAATCCACAAGTGTTGCTCGCGCGTTTTCGTCGTCGCGAGTTGGTGCGCACTTACCTGCACGATATTCGTCGTTCGCAAACCCTGGTGGAGACGATGGAAGAGTTGTCGAATCTTGCAGACGCGATTCTCGACTACGCGCTCAGTCTTGCGCGCCAGGATCTCGACAATCGTTACGGCTTGCCGCGCAGTGTTGACGATCGCGGTCGCACCGCCACGGCGGAGTATTGCGTGATCGCGCTCGGCAAACTCGGTTCGATGGAGCTGAATTACGCTTCTGACATCGATCTTGTCTTTCTCTATTCAGACGACGGTACCACGTCAGGCACGGGTCAACGAGGTGAGGTCAGTAATCGCGAATACTTCGTAAAACTCTCGGAGACGATCGCACGTCTGGTGGGCCAGTCCGGTGGCGAAGGCGCGGCGTACCGAGTCGATCTGCGTCTGCGTCCACACGGTCGCGACGGCGCGCTCGCGTGTTCTCTTCAGGAAGCAGTCCGGTATTACGCACACACGGCGCAGGACTGGGAGCGTCAGGCGCTTATTCGATCGAGAGCCGCAGTCGGCTCTGCCGAACTGTTTTCACGTTTCAAAGTCGCTGTAACGCCTGCGATCTTTCGGCCCGACGTGTCAGTCACGGGCGCGCTGGCGAGTGTTCGTCTCGCCAAGCAGAAGATTGACCGCAAAGTCGAAAAGAAAAGCGGATTCAACGTAAAACTCGGCCGCGGTGGAATTCGCGAGATCGAGTTTATCGCGCAGGCACTACAGTTGGCCCATGGCGGACTCGACGATTGGTTACGCGTACCGCACACGCTTGTCAGTCTCGGCCGTTTGGCAGATCGTGGCTTCATTACGCAAACGGAGCGGAGTGATCTGTCTGACGCTTATTACTTCCTGCGCTATCTCGAACACCGGTTACAGATGGAGCACGGTTTGCAAACGCACACCGTTCCGGAAAGCGAAGACTCGCAGACACTCGTCGCGCGGCGCATGGGATTCACGGGCAGTAACGACTTTGCTGTCGCGCTCAAGGATCACACCACGAATGTGCGCAACACCTACGATCGACTGTTTGCTGAAGCTGAAGAATCGGCGCCGGCAAGTGACGAAAGTTCGCAAACAGCTCCGGTTGTGGTTGATCAAGATACAGCTCTCGCGATCTCCGCAGCCCGCGTCTTTGCGCCGCACATGGACCACCGCTCGGAGAGCAGACCCAGATCGCTTGCGACCCTTTTGCTTGCCATGGCGCGCAAATCACTAAATCCTCATCGCGCTTTGCTTCAGACTTCGCGCATCGCGGCTTCGCTCGAAAAAACCGAGGGACACTTCGTGCTCTCTGAGGTAAATCTGGAGACTCTGCTGCAACTCTGTGGTTCGTCGGATTCATTTGCAGAGACGATTGCGGCGAACCCCGCCTTGATTGTTTCACTTGGTCCACCGACCGTAGCCTCGTTGAGACGCGACTACCGCGCAATTCTGCGCACGGCAGTCGATGCCGAGCGCAATTTGCCCTCTGAAATGGCTGCGTTGCGTCTAAAGTGGGCCGAGTTGATGGTCGAGATCGGCGCCCACGACGCCGCAAACGAACTCTCAATCTTCGAGGCCAACCATTTACAAACCGATCTGGCTGTCGCGAGTATGAACGTCGCTTATCTCGTCGCCCGGCGCGAGATGGCGCGTCGTTTTGGTTCGTTCAGTGGTGGCCCACGCATCGCATTTTACGGGCTGGGACGATTGGGTACGGGCGGTGTCGATTACGGATCTGATCTCGACATCCTGATCACTTACGACTCGCTCGTTCCATCGCCAATCAAAACGTTGACGCAGGACGAAACTTATTCGCGTCTGGTCGAGCTCATGAACGCGGCGCTGTCGAGCATTACGAGAGAGGGTTATCTCTATCGTGTCGACATGCGCTTGCGTCCGCATGGCAAGAACGGACCCCTCGTGACGAGCTCGGAAGGCTTTCTTGATTATTTGAAAGAGGAAAGCGCACCGTGGGAGTGGCTCGCATACGTCAAGATGCGTTGTGTCGGCGGCGATCAGGAACTCGGCAAGATGGTTGAGCTGCATGCACGTCACCGCATTCACGCAAACGCCTTACGAGTCGATCCGAAAGAGTTGAAAGCGGTGACACGTCACGTCAGAGATCGGCTTGAAAAAGAGAAGGGAAGTCGTGGTCGAAAGCTCGGGACGGACATTAAGTATGGTCCAGGCGGAATGCTCGATGTGTATTTCGCGTCACGTTATTTACAACTGCGCGATGAAGTGATGGACGAAGGCGACGATCGTTCGACGTCGTTCACCCTCGAACGTTTGCGTGAGGAAGGCTCGCTTAATGACGAGGACTTTGCCGCGTTGAGTGGTGGCTACAGTTTATTGCGCTCGATAGACCACAACCTGCGATTGATTGTGGGTCGCTCGACGCGCTTGCCCGATCCGAATCATCCTACAGCGCGCGATGTCGCCACGCGCACAGGATTCAACTCGGCGGCTGATTTACAACAGACGCTGACGGATCAGATGAAAGCGATCCGTGCCGCGTATCTCCGAATCGTATCCACAGATTACGCAGAAAAATCTGTGTAATCCTGCTCGAACCAGCAGCGCGTGCACCAGCGATGTGTCGCTTTGCGTTCATCAAGTGAGTAGTTGGCCGAGGCCGGTAACCTCTTGACGACTTCGCGCTCTTCATCGCTCAAGTCTTCCCATCGTTTGAGCCCGCGTTTCTCGCATCGCGGGCAACTTCCCTGTGACTTCATGTTAAATAATTCTTACCCATTGAACTTAGATATTTACTACCAAACTGTCCTCGTGTAACTTAGCAATAGCGACGCGGGAAACCAAATTGTTTCCTGCACGCATCAACGTCTCGGGAGAAACGGTTAACGGAGAATAAATGTTTCGAATCAAGGCTTCATACGCGGACCAACTGGAACTAAGTACCACCCTCGAAAAGGCGCGAGAGTTTTTTGGCGAGCTCCGTAATTTTGCGGACCTCATGCCCGGAATCGAAGGAATACGCAAGGAAGCCGGCGGCATTATGCGTTGGATGGTTCGCGCTGACGTACCGGTTATCGGTGCGGTTCACGCGGCATTTACAGTCGAGAAAACCGAAGATTCTCCGGACCGTCTCGAATGGTCACCGGCCCGCTCCGAAGCGAAGAACTACCTGCGTTATGCGGCTGCCTTTGAAGAACGCGGCCAGAAGGTTTTGATCCGTATCGTCCAGCACGTCGAGCTACGCCGCAA
>DATEIS010000424.1:0-10792 GCA_035278765.1 Pyrinomonadaceae bacterium
TTTTCGAACATGGGCCAGAGCCAGAAACGATGACGCCCGTGACCTTTTGTTTCGCTCGTCGTCGCACGGCCGTTGCCCCAGTGACAACTCGCACAGCCAAACTTTTCAGGATTGTGTATCTGAAGGATTTCTTTATTCGGGTGACTAACAAACGCGCGCGCCCATGAGTCAGGTTCACCGTTGTTTGGTCCACCGGGAGACATACTCGCCGGCGTTATATCGAGCGGCTCACGGATGCCTGCGTGACACACCTCGCAACGATCGACGACGTTATAAGCGGTAACGCTGATCTGATGGCCCAGGATCGAATAGTCGTAGTTGGCCATCTTGGTCTTCAGACCCTCGATAGCGTCTGGTCCAAGTCCGATCAGGTGATTCTTCAGATACGCGTCACGTTTTTGAGCTAACTCGGATGGCGTTTTCAGCAGGGTAGCTTGTTGGGCGAGATCAGTCGCTTTTTGTTCGCGTAACTGATCGTACAGACCTTCGAGTCCGGCGTAGTCGAATTCTCGTTTTACCGTCGTCTTCCCATCGTCTGACGGCATTTCAACAGTTACTTTTTCCGCTCTCTTAGCTTCAGCCCGCTTTCGCCAGCGATCTTTCGCGGAGCCTTCGGAAATTTCAACGTTGTAGTTGATGACGGTAAGGTGACCACGCTGGTTTTGAAAAGTGTCGGTGATCGCGTCGAGCTTAGCCTGTGCGAGTTTTACCCTTGAGCCGAGTTCGTCGTACTCGGTCTGAACTGCCGCGCGAGCGGCCTTCGCGTCTTCATCGAGTTTCTGATACTCCGGACTCTCCTTGACTTCAGCTTCAGTCTTTCCGGCGTCTGATTTAATGCTGTCGAGATATTTTGTATAGCGACTAACAAACTCCCGCTGCATTCCCTTCCACGGCCGCTGACCGAACGCCTCATCGTAGAGCGCCCAGGCGATGGAGATCGTCAACAGCAATGCAAACATCAGCATCCAACCGCTAGTTGAGCGACTCGCAATCGGATCTTCTGCCGGCAGATCGGCTTCCCTTTTTACTAACGACTCGCCGGGTGCTGGTGAATCAGCCACTGTGATCTAACCTCCGCACTACTCAGAAATTGATATTGAGATAGGGAATTACCCACACATACTTGATGGTGAAAACCAAACGTAAAAACAGCTTTACCGGAAGCGCCAGCAGCACACTCACGGCAAAAAACTGAAACAGCAAATACTGAAGTAGACTCGTGCGCGACAGTATCTTCTGCTCAAATTCATTTTTCGGGAACAGACTCCGGTGAAGCTCGCTTAAGCTCAGACCTCGTGGAAGACGGATCTTCTTGAAGTCAACAGTCATCAACCAGTGGAAGAAGAGCGCACCGACGATATAAAAACCGGTCACGACAATCAATCCGAAGATGAACTTTCCTATATTGCCCGCAAGAAAGTGCAAGCCAAACTTCTGTGCGATCACGTCGTGGAGGTCAACGTTTTTGTCGAACACCACCGCGTTGTGATCCCACGTTTGTCCCGGCCAAAACCAGATCCAACCCGGACCGCGAATAAAGGTGCCGATCACGATCAACACAATCCACTGGAAAAAGCCTGCACCAAACATCCAGAGGGCAAAGCGACGTTGTTTCAGTGTGTAATAACCGTTGCCCAGCGGGTTTGAATCGACGTACGGAAACACCATCAACCCCACCATGATGACCGAAGGCATTACGACGCCGGCAATCCACGGATCGAAGTAAACCAGCATCTCCTGCAAGCCGAGGAAGTACCACGGCGCCTTCGATGGATTCATCGTCAGGTTCGGATTAGCCGGCTCTTCAAGCGGAGCGTTGAGCGTGATGGACCAAATAAAAAGAACCACCGTGACGATCACGGTGGCAAGAAACTCAACTCTGACAAGGTAGGGCCAAACGTGAAGTTCCCGTGCCCAACCCGGCCGCCATGGTTCAACTTTGCGATGGTGTGTCTTCGCCAGTTTGGGATCCGCTTCGAGCTCGTCGATGAGACGATCGTTTGCAACCGCCTGCCTGATGCCCAGCCACGTGAAGAACGGCACGAGAAAAAGCATCGCGACGATCGGCACGTTGTCGGGCGCTGACGAAATGACCCACAATTGATGCCAATCCTGGACGTTGATTGCCCAAACGGCAACTATCAGCACGCCGAGAACGAGAAGTGTCCACTTATTAATGAATCTTCGCATACTGGCTACTTCTTCTTAGCTACTGCTTTCATCTCCGATTCGAGCACTACCGGCGCCGGTCCGGAAATACCGCCGTCCTTGCGAATGCGCCAGAAATGCACCGCCATGAAGATCGATGCCACGAGCGGAATACCGATGCAATGCCAGATGTATGAACGTAAAAGCGCGTTTGAGTCGACGATCGAGCCGCCGAGCAATCCGAAACGCACGTCGTTATAAGCAGTCAAACCTAACTGCGGACCGAACGGACCTTCATGACCCAGCATCGGTGTCGCACGCGCCATGTTTGTGCCCACCGTGACCGCCCAGAAACCAAGCTGATCGTCCGGCAGAAGGTATCCTGTAAACGACAAAAGCAGCGTCAACACGAGCAGAACGACGCCCACACACCAGTTGAACTCACGCGGTTTTTTGTACGAACCCGTGAGCACCACGCGAAACATGTGCAGCCAGGTCGTGATCACCATCAAGTGCGCTGCCCAGCGATGCATGTTGCGCAACAACTTTCCAAACGGCACGTCGTGTTCGAGATAAAGAATGTCGCGAAATGCGTCGAGCTTGGTGGGGTGGTAGTAGAACATCAACAACACCCCTGTAAACGTCAGCACGATAAACAGGTAGAACGTGATGCCGCCCATCCCCCACGTAAACGGATAACGTACAGCGTCGCGATTAATCTTCGCGGGATGCAGGTGCAGAAAGACGTTTGAAAGAATCGCGAGTGAACGGTTACGCGGATCGGAGCGATCGTGAGAGACGCGAAAGATTGATTTCCAAAGCTGCGTCTCCTGTGGATCCTTGTAGTCCTTCGCTTCATCCTTCGCGCGTTCTACAAGTGAGCCGCCCGTCTCTTTGACCTTGTCGAGCATGCTGCGCTTTTCTTCGTCGCCCGAAGTGAGTTGTTTTGTCTCTTTTGGATCTTTTGGATCAGGAGTATCAGCCACGCGTTATACCCTTATAAATGCGCCGTCTTCGTCGAACTCGCTTTTCTCGCCTTTCGGCCACTCATAGAGTGTGCCGGTGTCCACAACGATCTGCCCCTCCGCGTCAACACTCACTTTAGCGCGGTCCATCGGACGCGGCGCCGGGCCCTCGAAGTTAATCCCTTCACTATCGTAGCCACTGCCATGACACGGACATTTGAACTTGTTCTCGCTCGCTTTCCAGTCCGGCGTACAGCCCAGATGCGTGCAGCGCGCATAGATCACGAACAGTCGATCTGAAGTTCTCGTTACCCAAATACGATATTGTTGTTGCCACTTGGTATCGACACCGAGGGCATAGTCGGCAGGTGAGCCGATTCGAAATATGCTGGAAGGTTCGAGAATCGAGCGCGGCAGGAAAAACCGCACGAACATCAGAAAGAAAACAGTGAGCGAGCCGGCGACGGTGGCCCAGACCATCCGTCGTCGCATCTTGTTCACCGGAGGATCGGAGCTCGTCTCAACCACTGCGGCAGCAGTTGAGGGCTTTGCCGGCGGCGCAGTACGTGCGGGAGTACTCGCCGTCGTACCTACACTCGGGGCAGACAATTGATCGGCTTGACTATCCAAGACCAGACCTCCGTCAAATCAATTCCGAATTGCCAGGTGTTGCGAACTTCCGTGGGTACACTTCGACTTTACTAACGGAGAGTTAATTATACAATCCCACCTTGTACAGGGATTCCTCTCTGCGCAGTAAATCGAATTATTTGCTTAAACATGAAGAGCGCCGCACCTAACAAAAACTAAAGTATTAATATGGTCGGCGGCAGTATTTATACATAATTTCCTGATTGGCTGGCAAGAAGTATCGATGTCTAAACCACACGTCATCATTTATTCGCGACCCGGTTGCCATCTCTGCGACGAAGCGAAGACCGCAATTCTTAGTGCCGGATGCAGCGACGAATTTGTTTTCGAGGAGATCAATATCGAATCTGATGAGGAGTTACTCAGAAAATATAAGTATGACATTCCCGTTATTGCGATTAACGGAGTGGAGACGTTTATACATCGTGTGGACCCGGGTGAGTTTAGGACAAGGATTAGACGGATAGGTGTGTTTGGCGGGTGAGTTCTTCGATCGAATCAAATAAGCGGATTTTCTCGGATTCGTTTGTGGATTGGCGGTACGCCATGACGAGATCTTTCAATTCCGAAAGTTCTCTGTAAAGACCGGCGTTTTCGATCGGTGGA
Organism: Pyrinomonadaceae bacterium; assembly: GCA_035278765.1. Taxonomy (GTDB): domain Bacteria; phylum Acidobacteriota; class Blastocatellia; order Pyrinomonadales; family Pyrinomonadaceae; genus PSRF01. The sequence continues at coordinate 4,371 of DATEIS010000424.1, forward strand.
GTTAGATAGGAGATCAACTCGGCGTAGGAACGGCGCTTGGCGATTGAGCCTTCCGAAGGGTTGTTAACGCTATAGATGTAGAAGTTTGGCAGTTCGTCGATGAGTCGATCCGGCCAGCACTCGCCTGAGAGTCCGATTTGTTTGCCCGGCATGAATTCCAGCGCGCCGTGTGTTCCAAAGTGAATGACGCCGTCGGCGTTGAATACTTTGGAGATGTACGTATAGAACGCGAGGAAGCCGTGATGTGGTGAACCGCCGCGCGCCATCATCATGCGCATCGGATCTCCTTCAAAGCCAAACGTCGGCTGCACGCCGATGAAGACATTCCCGAGCGTCAGACCCTGAATCAATAATTCATTACCGAATGAGTTGATTGTACCCGGCGGTGTTCCCCAGTCGTTTTCGACTTCTCTGACGTAGGGGCAGAGTTTTCGGTATTCCTGAACGTTCATTCGATAGGCGACGTTTGCCGGGGCGCCAAACTGTTCCGAATTACCTTCGATCAATCTACTACGCAAAGCATCTGAAGATTCGGGTATCTCGACTCGATAACCTTCCGCGGCAAGTCGCTGCAAAACGTCCAGGAGACCGGGAAACACATCAAGATCCGCGGCTGTGCCGATGTTTCCTTTGTTTGGAGGAAAGCAAAACAGCACGATCGCGAGTTTGATCTGATCGCGTTTGGTGGTTTGTAAGTTGTTCCAACGACTCAATCGGCGTGCGAGGCGTGTGCATCGATCCTGCAACGGGGCTGGTTCCTGGCCGCGACTGGGAATGCCACCATAGATAAAGGGCTCGGTTGCACCATCGATCTCGGGTATCGCGATCTGCATTCCTGATTGAACCGGATTGAGTCCGGTCTGTGAATCAGTCCACGCTTCGATTGTTTGCGTGTCGAGGCTTACGGCAGATCGATATGGAACGTTGAGAGTACGCAAAAACTCCGAAGCCGCGGCGCTGTCGTTCATCGCAGGGCCGCCGACAAAACTAAATCCGGTCAGTGAGACGATTTGACTGACGCGCGCTTTTGTCTTCGCTGGTTCCACGAAGAATTGCGAAACCGCTTCACGGTTATCCATGAGCGTCGCGATCGCTGGAATCACGCTCAAGCCTTCCGCTTCAAGAGCGGTGATAAGTGCGTCGTAATGCTTTGTCGTTTTGCTGATGACTTGTGGACGCATCAGCAACAGACCAATCGTTGACTCGGAATCCAGTGGCTTCCGGTACCACTTCCGGTACTCAGCAAACGTTTGAAACAGCGCCGGCGCTGCCGGGTGATAAATGGCGACAGAGGGCATCTGCTCGGGTTTTGGAACCCGAATCTTCCTCAACCGCTCGTCGCGAACGTAATGAACGAGCGCGTAGAGCAGCATCGACTGGATATTTTGCGGCGTGGGCTGAAGGAAATAACAGAAGAGATAGAGATAGTGCTTCGCGTCAGTGAGTGCGCCTGCGGTGGGCACGAATTTAAGAATCCCCGGCAGTCGATCGACAAGTTTCAGATACTGACCGTGTCCACGGCTCGACTTACCACGTCTTGCCTGCGCCCCAACCCACGAGCCCACAGATTTCAACAACTTCCCACCCTTGCCGTTCTGACCTTTGCCAAGCGTAGAAATATCCAAACGACCGAGGCGAGTTCGTCGCATCAACTCAGGCATACAGTTAATGACGACCACCGCATCGTGATGTCTGTATTTTTCGAGCGCAGCGACGAGGCGTGTCGCATTCTCACCATCCATCACGTGAATCACAAAAACAACATTCGCAGCCTTGAGATCGCTTTCGACCTCCCGCCACTCAAGCTCATTCAACGGAGACCCAAAATTGTACGCCGCCACACGCAACCCGAGATCGTGCACACGATTGATCTCCCGCTCCGCGTTCCTCAGCGGCCCCAACAAACTCGACCCAACATATAAAATCGTGATCTTCAATCCGTGTTATCCGTGGTTAAGTGACTCCCTCCAACTGGTCCTCAAGGTCACGACTGATCTCTCTTAATCTTTCCAACACGCTCTCATCAACATCCCAATACCCACGCCCATTCGCCTCCAACAACCTCTGCGCGAGGGAATACGCGGAGTGCGGATTCAAATCCCGGAGCCGCTCGAGCATCATCTCGTCAAACAAGAACGTGTTCGCCACTTCCGAATAGATCCAATCATCAACCGCATCTGCCGTCGCACTCCATCCAAACGTATTCGAAACGTGATTCTCAATCTCAGCCACGCCTCTAAACCCGTGCTTCAACATTCCCTCATACCACTTCGGATTCAGCGTCTTCGCTCGCGTCTCCAAACGCACTGTCTCTTCCAACGATCGAATCTTCACGTCACGCGACAAACTGTCAGATAAATAGATCGCCGGCCGCGCCTTCGCACGCTTCTCAACCGCCTTCGACACGCCACCGAGATACTCAAAGTAGTGGTCCACATCAGTCAGACCGATCTCAAACGTGTCGATATTCTGGTAAGTCGCCTCGACGCGTGCAAGCGCGCGGTCCATCGCGACTCGCGCTTCCCTGCCCTCAATCGCACGTCCTTTCGAATCGCGCCCATAAGCAAAACACTTGCGCGTAACAAAAAGATCCCCGAGCGTGTCTTCACGTTCCCACTGCGAATCCATCACCATGAAATTCACATTCGTACCGTAATTTCCCGGCGCATTTGAAAACACGCGCACGACAGCGTCATCGAAGTCGGAAGCCTCCTGCTCGACCTGTTGCAAAACGTGCTTGCGAACGTAGTTCGACTCCAAAGGCTCATCGAGTTGCGCAACTAAGCGAACTGCCTTATCGAGCAGTTGAACAGTTGGACTAAACAGATCGCGAAAGATCCCGGATATCGTCATCACGACATCGATTCGAGGCCGGCCTAGCTCACTCAACGGAATAGCTTCGACGCTCGTAGTCCTATTTAAGGCATCGCGAACGGGACGAGTGCCGAGCAGCCAGAGCGCCTGGGCCACGCCTTCGCCCTGCGTCTTAATATTGTCCAGTCCCCACAGTACGAGCGCCATCGCTTCGGGATAACGTCCATTCTCCTGCTTGTACCGAGCAAGCAGACTATTCGCGACCGCTTCACTGCGCGCAAAAGCGACTGCTGAAGGCACGCTATAAGGATTGAGCGCGTGAGTGTTTCGACCGGTAGGAAGAATGTCGGGATTCTGAATGATGTCTGCACCCGGGCCGGGCTCGATGAACTCCCCGCGCAAGGCGCGCACGAGGGAATCAATCTCGTTATTAGTCCCCAGTTTCGCGGTAACTGACTCGAGAAGCGCGAAAACAGGGCGGGTTGTTTCGGGGTCCAGTCCTTTCGTCTGCAGGAAAGCGATCGCGGCGTCCGTTCCGTGTTCGACGAACGTTCGTACACCCTCGTCGACTAGATCTTCGGGAAGCGCACGGGTGCCGGCTTCGGGTCGATCGAACGAAGCGATCATCTTCAAGAGATCGGTTTTCTCGCCCGCGGAAGAAGCGCGGCCGAAGACGTGCAGACCAGTCGGGATCAATCGCTGCTCTATTTCCAGCAATTGCTCATAAAGTGCGAACACCTTATCGTCGTTATTAGCCACGGATTTTACGGATTGGCCGGAGCGATCTTCACAAATTCCGCGCGGAGTATCCATGCAAGACGTCGTGTTTCTTCAGTCGATTCAAATTCTTTCTGTGTGTCTACCACTACTACACGAGCTTTTGTTCTTGCGAGCGCTACGGTCAGTTCTCGAAGCTCTGATTCGATTTTTACCTGCCGATAGGCGCGGAGGTTAAGTCCGCCGCGTCTAAGCGGAACATTGGAACGTCCGTCGGTAAACAACAGCACCACAGACTCACCAAATTTGCTTCCCACGAGCTCCAACAACTCAATCGTAGTCACGAGTCCTAACCCGAGCGGCGTGCTGCCACCCATGCGAAGCGAGTCGAGCACGCGCCGCGCACGCAAAATACTTCGCGACGGAGGCAAGTCAACTTGCGCGGTTGTCCCGTGAAAGGAAACGATCGCCACGCTATCGCGATTCAGATACGACTTCCGAAGCAACTTCAGGATCGTGCTCTTCGCTCGCGCGATTCGATTCGCAGCCATGCTGCCGGATGCATCGATCGCGAATATAAACAGCCTGCCCTGCTTGTGCTTTAGCAGTTTGTAACGCAAAGCCTCTGAACTTACGGGCGCCAGACTCCCATCACGCAATGACGAATCGAGGCCGACGAGCGCGCGTAGCGTGGCGTCGAGAGCGATGCGGGCACCCGCGCTTCTGAACATCACTGCACGTGTGTATCGTCCGCGGCGTTGTGCCAATGCGGTCTTTGCGCCGCTGGCACGCCGGCCCTGCGAACGCGATTTCTGCCCGCGCTCGGTTTTCATGTGCTCATCAAGTCGCAGCTTGTCGGATTTCTTCTCAACCGCGGGCGGAGACAAAACATCGACTTCGTTTGGACGCGAACTACTTCCGGATGCCGACCGGCGTTGTCGTGGAGCATCGTTGTTGACTTTCCCCGGACGATCAAGATCCTGATTATCATCCCCATTACCGCGCGGAGGCTGCGGCGGCGCCGTGTTTGGAAAAACTTCATCCACTGCCTGCTGAACCTGTTCGCTCGTCGCCGTATCGTCGAGCGCATCGCGACGCAATCGATGTCGCAGCGCCATTGCCGAAACTCGTTTCACGTGTTCCTCGGTGACGGCTTTTCGACCCTCGAACGCGGCCAAAGCACGCGCAGCACGCATGATCGTCAGCTCGCCACGATGACCGTCGACCTTCAAATCCGCGCAGAGTTGCGCGATCTTCTCCAGCACGATGCGATCGAGTTTTGTCTTCGACAGGTTTGCGCGCGCCCGCGTGATTCGTTTTCGCAGTTGCTCCTGATCGGCATCATAGGATTTACAGAACGCATCACGATCGCGATCGTAACCTTCACGACGCTCGACGATATCCATTCGATTCTGTAGGTAGTTTTCCGTCGTGACTTCGGCATGCAGGCCGAAACGATCGAGTAACTGGGGTCGAAGTTCACCCTCCTCCGGATTTCCCGATCCGATCAAAACAAAACTCGCCGGGTGCTCAACCGAAACTCCTTCACGCTCGACCTTATTTATTCCCGTGACTGCAACGTCCAGTAGCAAATCCACCAGATGATCCTCAAGCAGATTCACTTCGTCGATATAAAGAAAGCCTCGATTTGCACGCGCCAACAATCCGGGATCAAAAGCCTTTCGCCCCGCGGAAAGCGCCCGCTCAATATCGATCGTCCCGCAAACGCGATCTTCCGTGGCTCCCAAAGGAAGTTCGACAACCGGTACGGCACTTTGCTTCGAACTCCGTTCGCCGTTCTGGTGACACTGGTCACAGAGGTTGCGTTCGTCGTCCGGATCGCAGTTATAAGGACATCCGGTGACGACCGTAATCTTAGGCAGCAGATCAGCAAGTGCTCTTACCGCAGTCGATTTTCCAGTGCCGCGATGGCCCATAATCAAGACGCCTCCGATCAGCGGATCGACGACGTTCAGTAGTAGGGCAAGCTTCATCTCTTGCTGCCCTACGATGGCTGTGAAAGGGTAATTTTTGCGGTTGTTTCTATCCACGAATTAGACAGATTACCTGATTTCAAAATTCTGCGTAATCTGAGGATACAATTTTCTTGACATTGCCCTTAAACGGGCATAGAGTGCCGCCACTCCCGACTTACAAAGCAGTCACGCCCAGCTAATTCGATTTACTATTCGAGCAGGGTCCGCGCCTCTGCCCTCTCTCTCACAACTAAGGCTCGTCCTTGGTTACTTCTTACGTGAGGGGACTCATTAACTCTGGTCATACCCCCCTAAGACTTGAGCTGCCTCTTTAGACCAAGTCCAAGCAGGGTTTTAGAAAATCCTTAAGCAGAACTTTGCAGTTTACCGGCGGGTAAGCTGTGGGTTTTGTTTCGCAACCCGTTTGTAGCTCCTAGGAGGTCAAAGTTACATGAGGAAAGTTCTACCTATCTTAACGCTGGTCTTGTTCGCGGTCGCGCTCTTCTTACCCCTGAGCCAACCCCAACCTGTCGCGAGCCAAACTGCAACCGAGGCACTAACCACCGACATGGACGCCAAAACCGATGACCTGTTCAATGGTTTCGGCGTGAAGGGGACACCGATCGACGAATGCGTAACCGAACCTGAACCGCCCACCGCGCGCGGAAACGGCACGTTCGAAGACAATAAATTCATCTTCTCAGAACGTGAAACTATCGAAGATGGTCTCGGACCAACTTATAACGATGTAGGCTGTGTTGAATGTCACCAGTCAGTTGACGTTGGTGCATTCGGCCAGCAGATGGAATTCCGAGCTGGTCATATTACGAACGGCCAATTCGTCGATGCACCCGGCGGGCAGTTAATTCATGCTCGCGCGACGGATTCGGACATTGTCGAACACATCTCTACGGC
>DATEIS010000425.1:0-4935 GCA_035278765.1 Pyrinomonadaceae bacterium
TTGACCGTCACTACTTCGGGCTCTTCTTTGCGAGTTGCGATAACGCTGACGACGACAACGATAGCAAGCACTGCTACGACTATCGCGCCGATAACAATCTTCTTCTTCCGACTCAATGCCATTCTGATAAATTCCTTTTGATATAGGGGCCTTAAATACCGAAGTAGCTTCTACGTGGAAACTTATCAAACAGTTTCATCTTAGAGCAAACCGCTGCGAAGCCATACTCCAAACGTCAAACCCCGAGATTTATTAACAGTTACCGCGATCATTAACACCTATAACGCCGAAGGCGTTCGCTAACCCCAGCCCAGGGTTCGAGCGTAGCGAGAACCCTGGGAATCCATTAAAAAGAAGCGTTGAACCCTGAAAGGGTTCGCCAATTGCCGAACCCTTTCAGGGTTTAACGTGTGCGCTTGGTTTGTTCCCAGGGTTGTCGCTTTGCTCCAACCTCTGGGCTGAGGTTAGCGAACGCCTTCGGCGTTACTTTCCGCGTTGGCCTTTGGCGTTACTTTCCGCGTTATAAGATGCGTTGGCGTGGCAATAGCGTTTCGCGCTAAAATGATTTGCTTTTTTTGAAGTTATGATTACGTGCGATAGGTGCAAAACTGAAAATCTCGACGGCTCGCAGTATTGCGACGAATGTGGCGCGCCTTTGAGACCTAATGGCCGTCCGAGTCCGGTGCAGCGCAGACCGGCGCCCGGAGGTAACGGCAGTCATGCTCCGTCGCCTGGTGAACCTGAGTTTGCCGGTGGTCGCGTCTCCGCCGGTCTCAGTTTTTCAGCTTTACGAACGGCTGCTAAACCGCATGCCCGCCTTGTTATCGAAAAGGGCCGCTCGTCCGGAAAGCAGTTCATGTTGAGTGATGTGGAGTCTCAAATCGGCCGCTGGGATGCCGATGGTGGTATCTTTCCGGATGTCGATCTGGATACTGACGATCCGGAAGCAAAGGTTTCGAGACGTCACGCCCGAATCACTCTGAGCAACGGCCAGTATTTTGTTGAGGATCTCGGTTCTACCAACGGCACGTTTATCAATCGCGGCAAGAGATTACCCCCGGGCCAACGTCAGGCTCTCTGTGATGGCGACGAAATCATCGTTGGCAAGACATTTCTCCGCTTCCACATTATGAAGTAGACGCCTGCACCTTTGTTTGGTCGTTTGAGCCGCGTTCGATTTAGACTGGAATTCGTTAACAATGTCAGAGTGTAGTTCATGTGGCGCACACGTATCGCCCGGTGAGCACTTCTGCGGCAATTGCGGAGCGCAATTAGCTCCCAGTTCGGCGGAGATGCGGACTGTGTCTGCAACTCTCGATGAAGAAGAGGAGCTTCCTGAGCGGAAAGGCCGCGAATGGGCCACCACGCTCGAACCTTCTGACGAGACACCAATCATCCCCGAAGAATCCATCCACGAAACCTCTTCATCTGATGGCACGGCCGCTGCTGAGGCGCCCGAACCATCCGGAAGTCTTGAGACGACCTACGTTGACCCGGACAGTGTCGAGCCGTCTGCGCCAATCTCTTCCGCCTCCCTCGGTGGTTCGTTCACGGATAACGTCGAGCATCCCGGAACGTCAACACCGAAAGAGGGCACGACCGGCGGTCATCGTCCATCCGTAAAGCAGCTCGCGGCGAACACCGTATTGAATGGTCGTTATGAGATCGTTCGCCGGATTGGTGGCGGTGGCATGGGCGCGGTTTATCTCGCGAAGGATCGCAACCTCGGCGACGCGCCGCGCGCGGTCAAAGAGATGGTGGAGTCGCATCTTGATCCAACGCAGCATGAGAAAGCTATTGGCGACTTCAAACGCGAGTCGCTGCTGTTGACGTCGCTGGAACATCCTTGCATTCCAACGATCTACGATTACTTTTACGACGAGCCTCGCTTCTATCTCGTCATGAAGTACATCTCCGGCGGTGATCTCGCATCGCGAATGCGTGCGGCTGTCGGCGGCCGGATCGATGAAAAGACTGTTACTGACTGGGGCATGCAGGTCGCCGACGTGCTCGACTATTTGCACTCGCGACCAAAGCCGATTATCTACCGCGACCTCAAACCGGCGAACTTGATGATCGACGGCAACACTGGTCGAGTGATGCTGATCGACTTCGGCATCGCGCGTTGGGTGACGCAACAGGAGAAGGGCGTCACGGCGGTCGGAACAATGGGTTATGCGCCGCCCGAACTTTTCAGTGGACGAGTGCAGCCGGCATCAGATGTTTACAGTCTCGGCGCAACGATGTTTCACCTGTTGACCGGTTCGGACCCGCAGGACAATCCACTTCTGATCTTTGACTTCTCGAAGAACCCGAGACCGCGTCAGATTCAGCCTTCGATCTCGAGTGAGATGGAACATATTCTGATGCGAACGGTGGAGTACAAGCCGGAGGATCGTTATCGGACCGCGGGTGAGTTGCGCAACGAGCTGGCGAATCATCTCGAGAAATTGATGTCGGGAAGAGTGAGTTACGGCATGCCCGCGCCGGCACTGGGCAACGAGACGGTCCAGGTGCAGACGGTCTACTGCGGTTTCTGCGGCGGCCGCATTGCTGCCGACGACGTATTCTGCGCTCACTGTGGCGCGCGACAACCGCTCGCCGGTGTGGGCTCGAGTGCGATGCTGCATGCCGTCAGGCCGACAGCGAAACTCGTTGTTGCGGGAACCACCGAGCTCGATGCCTCGTTCATTCTCCAGAAAGATAGTAACCTGCTGGGTCGTACCGATCCGCATTCAAACATCTTTCCCGAGATCGATCTTTCGCGTTTCGATCCGGAGACGAAAGTTTCTCGACGCCACGCACGCATCTGGCTCGAAGGCGAAACATTTCTGGTAGAAGATCTCGGTTCGGTGAACGGCACCGTAATCAACGACTCGGTGCGGCTTGCCCCCCGACAACCACGCGTGCTCGACAGTGGTGATAAGCTGCGCGTTGGCGAAACGACTTTGCATTTTCTTGTTGGCTGATTGTGCTTTGTACCTGGTACTTTGATCTTAGTACTTAGAATTGAGAAACAAGGCACTAAATAACCAAGTACAAAGTTCTAAAAGGATGACTGCTGCCCAAGGTTTGCCGCACTCCCAGGCAAGAAGCCGCGCCGCCAGACATGGTGGTAACCGCCTCAGAGCCCCTTTCCCTCTCCGTTGTGGCGCACTGCTAATCGACTACATCGCGCTTGTTTCTCTAGTCGTCTTAGGCACACTCGTCGCACGTATGCTCGGCGGCGGCGGACGTGCAGCGGGTAATTCTGCCGAGACTGCCGGACTTCTACTTGCCATTCTCATGGCCCTTTTGAACTTAGCGGTGCTACCGGCTTTCACCGGACTGACACTCGGAAAGTGGGCGACGGGTCTGCGCATCGAACGAAACGATGGCGGAAAGATCGGCATCGGGCGCGCATTGTTGCGTCACTTCGTCGGTTATCCGCTCTCGTTTGCTCTATTCGGAATCGGTTTTTTAATCGCGGCAGTGTCCGTGCATGGGAGAGGTTTGCACGATATCATAGCCGGCACTGTTGTCGTTCGTGAGGGTTCGATCTAGTTGATGCCACCGCTACGCCGCCTAAAACTTCGTTAAAAAATGACAGAGCTAATAGTTAAATACCCCGACCGCACGCCCGACCATTTTCCACTCGGCCGGCTTCGTATAACTATCGGCCGTTCCGCTCGGAACGATCTCTGTATTCCGGATCCGTTCGCGTCTCGCGTTCACGCAGAAGTGCGTCGGGAAGGTGACGAATATGTGCTTCAGGATCTCGGGTCCGCAAACGGCACGCTCTACAACGGCGCTACGGTCGAAGGCGTGGTCCATCTGACTGCCGGTGGTCGCATTCAAATCGGTGAAACGGAAATCGTTTTTGACGATGGCACGTTCAACTCCGGTATGGGCGCGACCATGATCACCGACAACTCTTCCGAGGCGCTTCCGGAAGCAACTATTGCTCTCGCATCCGGCGATAGGACCACTTCCGGTCTGCTTGAAGCCATCGAAGGCGCACGCACGCAACCGGAGGAGATCGCCTCGTCGGTAACTACGGTGACGCCGAAAGCGAAGCATGGCGACCTGCTCGCGCTCATCAGCAAGGTAGGAATCACTCTCCTTGCCTCGGCGACGTTGAATGAAACACTCGAACAGATTGTTTCGCTTGTGTTTGAAGCGGTGCCTGCGGATCGCTGTCTGATCATGATGCGCGATGAGGGCAGTGAGGATTTGCGAGTGGCTGTCGCGCGATTGCGAGACCGCGTCGGTGAAGTGGGTGAGATTCGCGTCAGCCGGAACGTGCTCGATGAAGTCGTGATTCGCGGCAAGTCAGTGTTGACGTCAGACGCGCAACACGACCCGCGTTTTGCGAGCGGCACGATGGTGCTGCAGGGAGTGAGATCAGTGCTGGCGGTTCCACTCGGTGTTTCGGATAAGGTGTTTGGCATCATCTACGCCGACTCGCCGATCGCCGAAGGTCGATTTACGGAAGATCATCTTAAAGTTTTGACGACGCTTGCGTCGGTCGCTGCTATTCGTGTTGAGAATGCACGACTCGTGGAAGCCAGACTCGAGCGCGAACGTCTCGAGCGCGAACTGGCCCTCGCGAGCGAGATTCAGCAACGTTTTCAACCGACTGCGCCGCCGCACGTTAATGGTTACGAATTACAGGGAATCAGTTTTCCGTGTTACGAGATCGGCGGCGATTACTACGACTTTATCGAGCGTGAAGACGGCCGCCTGGTTATCGCGCTTGGTGACGTTTCGGGTAAGGGAACTGCCGCGGCGCTTTTAATGTCGTCGCTGCACGCCGCGATTCATGCGCAATCGGCGTCGCACGATTCACTCGTCGCGACGATCTCGGCAGTCAATCGATATCTCGCCGACAACATTCCCGCGAATCGATTTGTGACTCTGTTTTATGCGGAGCTCGATCCTGATTCGGGAACGCTC
>DATEIS010000426.1:0-7666 GCA_035278765.1 Pyrinomonadaceae bacterium
ATGCCTGCTTCGTTGTAATGATCATAAGCGTTGCCGCCTATGTGTGGACGCTTGTCACAAAGCAAAACCTTCTTATTAGAGCCCGCCGCGAGTCGTTCAGCGAGTACACTGCCGGCAAAGCCGGCGCCTACAATCAAATAATCAAACATGAAACCCTCCTTGTTCGTGATGAGATTTATGTTCTTGCGCCTGCTCCTGCTCGCTGGGTCGCGCCGTTGAGTGGCAATGAGGTCGAGCTTGCAGGTCGCCTTCGTTCTACAACTTCGTCAATCAAATCAGACATTTGTGCCCACGTTTTATCCCAGGAAATGTTTTCCAGGAATGCGTCGACTCGCTGCAGCCATTCAGACCGGTCGGTCTTCGCCAGAAGCTTTTCTGCGGCAGCAACAAACTCATCGGCAGTGTCGGCGATCTCAACCAGTTTCAACTCGCCATACGGTCGGACGACGTCTCGTATCGATGTTGAGATTACCGGTTTGCCGGCAGCCAGATACTCCGGTGTTTTCGTGGGACTGATGAAACGTGTGGATTCGTTGCGAGCAAACAACAGGAGCGCGATGTCCCAACCGGCCAGATAATCCGGAAGCTCGCTGTATTTCTTTCCGCCGAGATAGTGAATGTTTCCATATTTCGGAAGCGTCGCGGGATCGATCTTCACCACGGGACCGATAATGATGAAGTTCCAATCAGGCCGCCGTGTTGCTACTTGTTCGAGGAGATCGATGTCGAATCTCTCGTCGATAACGCCAAAGAAGCCGAGTCGTGGATGCGGAATCTGTTCTTGATCCTCAGGATCGGCAACAGTCTCTCGGGCTTTGCCAAAATGTGACGCGTCGATACTGCTTGGAAACGCATGCACAGACGGGTGCTGATCACACTTCACTTCATACAAACTCTGCCCGCCAGTAAAAACCAGATCGACGTGTTGAAAGAGTTCTTTCTCAAACATCGGTAATCGGGAATGAGCGCCTTTAAAGGCCGCCAACTCATCCATGCAATCGTATACAGCAGCGATCGGAGTGAAATGCTCGGTGAAAGTAAGCGCCAGTGGTGTGTAGTACCAGAAGACGTATTCATTAATCTCGTGATCCAGGAAAAGCTGGCGCGTCATTTCCTTCATGACAGCATTAATCGCGATTTCGCTTCTCAGTCCTTCGGGCAAGTGCGGTACAACGATATGCAGTCCTGGCTCTTCCTCGCGCACTTCCATCCGCATGGAGCAATTACCGAAAACAGGTTCTTCTACAAAGAAGACTCGACGACTTTTAGCGGATCGGCTCAAGAGATGTTGCGGTCGTTGGTACACAAAGTCCCAGCGCAAATGCGAAAAGCAAACCAGATCACTTGTTTCACCGGGCGGTAACATCGAAGATAAAAGCGTTTTGTCAGTCATCGTTCCTTCTCACTTTCTGTGACGGGTATCTGCCGCGCGCGCACTTCAAGCGCGGAGAGCGAATTCCACAACTTGTTGTTACGATCGGCTGAGCTTGAGAAATTTGTTGCTCCACCCAGCCTATATGGGTTGGTTACTACTGTCCCATTAAACCTTGCAAATTGAGTTGGGTCGGCTTAATTCAATACAACAAAATCTCGACCTGTTTGTTTCTCAACCGTCTTGCAAACCACTTTCGTCACGTTTAGCTCTCATGGCAATAATAATGCCGCGGTGTGGAGCAGTTTAATTGTTGCGAGGTGCGGTCACTCGTACGTCAGCGTACATTTAAAGTAACGAGTGCGTAGAATTTAAGACACAAAAAAGCACAAAAGAAATTTGCGATTCCTTTTGTGCCTCTTTGTAATTCCTTTGAGGCTAAGAAGAGTTATTTTCGCATCCTCAATCTATTTCGTGCGTAGCCACCAAGGCCGAGCAGCGCGCTTCCTAACAAGAAGACGGACGACGGCTCAGGTACCTGTGAGCCTGGCACGCCCACATCGCTTCCGGGTCCAGGTGTATTCTGGAATCGCACAAAGATCGCATTGCAGATCTGCTCTTCCGTGAATCCAGTGAACGCCGCTCCCGTAACCGTGAACGACGCGCTCTCGCCAGGCGCAAGCCCATCGTTTACTGAACCGCCATTAAAATTAGCGGAAGGTCCTGTGGTGAAACCGAAATCCAACACCACATTGTTGAAGCCCGCCGGTACGTTACCTAAATCGCCATCACTAAAGTTGAAAGTTGAAGACAAAGTCGGCGCCTGTGAACCGGTAAAACCATTCAGTCCGGTCGCGCTCGCATTGCCACGCGGTGGCAAGTCGAATCCAATGCCGGTGATCACTGAAGTTGAGCCGGGCGACGTAATAGCCGACGTATTCGTGATCGTAAAAGTTAAGGTATTAGTCTGCGCGTTGAATTCGCAAACTACTGTGGCTGTTGAGGCTTGGCCTGTATTTACCCCAACGATGTTGATGGTATCGGCCCTTACCGTTGCAGTGAGGCCGGCGATAAATAACACCGCGGCCAGCGATAAAATCTGATTTCTAAATCGGGACATGAGAACCCCCCTCTTCCTTGTTCGTTCCTGTGGACTAAACACACTGCCTGCCGGTTTTGGTATTGCGGCTAATACAAGTGGGGGGAGAACTTGCGGGCAAACACAAATCGCACTGTTCGCGTGTGTGCGGTGATATTAAAAGCGACTACTACGCCGGTCAACGAATAGATGGTGCTGTGACAAAAAATCCATATACAGCGCACCCGAAACGCAAAAACGAGATTGCATCAATGCTGCACTTCATTATTTCGCAACGCCGCCTCTTCACTTAGGGTCGTTAACCACGAGGGTGACCAGGCTGAGGAACTGTCTCGCCCCTTCATGCTTTGTGCTCCCACTCCGCCCGGTTCGGGCAACAACTGATTGGCCAATCCGAGCACCTGCGACATCATTTCCGGGAACAGCGCGTCGAAGAGCGCTGCCAACTTCGCCGGAACCGAAATGATGAGTTCCGCCTGGCCGCGTTTGCATGCTCGAACGATTTGTCGCGCAGCATTTTCAGCGCTGACTGTGAGTAGTGGCAATGAGTCGCTGATGCTGAACCAGGCGTATTCGTAATGATGCTTGCCCTTAAAATCTGCATTGCGCGGGCTACCAGTTCGCATGAGACCCGGACAAACAGTTGTGACGCTGATCCCGTCCTTCATTAACTCAGCGCGCAGCCCTTTTGAGAGTCCAACCAAAGCGAACTTGCTCGCACTGTACGGAACGAGGTGTGGAACACTAACCTTCCCGCCGATCGAGCTGATGTTGACTATTCTTCCTGCCTTCTTCTGACGCATCGACGGCAAGACAGCCATGATCGTGTTTAGCGGACCCCTGAAGTGTACCTGCATCGCTTGTTCGAAGTCCTGCATCGTCATTACTTCCAACGGGCCGACCTGAATAACGCCGGCATTGTTGACGAGTACGTCAATAGAGTCGAAACGATTGTTCACAGCCGCGATCATTTCGTTTACCGCTTCCGTGTTTGTGACATCGCACGATACGGTCATCACTTCGACGCCAAATTTCTCGACGTCTTGTCGAGCCTGTTGTAATTCCTCTTCATCACGAGCGCAGAGCACGACCCGTGAACCTTCGCGGGCAAATTCGCGCGCCATTACGAGGCCGAGTCCTCTCGATCCGCCAGTGATCAGCACGGTTTTGTCTTTAAGGTTGTACTCGAACAAGCGGCTGAGGGTTGATTTGAGAACGTATGCGCCAGTGGCGAGTGCGGTGATCTTTACGATGTCTTTTCCGGTAAGCATGTCGAGGAACGATGCAACTCATGCTCCGTGGAACCCAACGTGCTTCAACACATCTCGCTGTTGCAATCGTCAAAGGAAAGTGAACGTAAGACCCACTTTCGAGATTGTTCTGCGGACAGCTACGTACGCAAACAGAACAACGTAAGGCGGAGATCGATATGGAAAAACAGACTTCAGATGTCGCTAAACAAGTAACTAAGACCTCAGTGCCCGAGAAACTGCTCAATCGTCTTTTGAGTTTTGAACCAGTGCCGGCGCCCGTCATCAGTCTCTATCTCGACGCACGCGCGGATCAGCACGGACAAAGTAACTTTCTTCCATTCGTGCGCAAGCAACTGTCAGAGCGCTGTAAGTCTTACGAGAGTCAATCGGACGAACGGCTGAGTTTCGAGGAAGATGTTGTTCGAATCGTAAGCTACCTCGAAGGCGAAGTTCCACCGTCGATCCAGGGCCTGGCGATCTTTGCCTGCTCAGCGTGGGAGGATTGGTTTGAGGTGGGACAATTTGACGCTCCGTTCGAACGCAATCGACTGTTTGTCTCTGACCGGCCACATCTCTATCCACTCGCGCGGCTGATCGATCAATACCGCCGTTATGCGGTCGTGCTTGCTGATACAAATCGGGCACAGATCTTTGTGTTCGCGTCAGGGCGCGCCGTTGATCGCGAGGAAATAGAGAATGTGAAGACCAAACACATAAAGGTTGGCGGGTGGTCGCAGGCACGTTACCAGCGACACGAGCAGAATTATCACTTGCAACACGCCAAGGAAGTGGTGGACATGCTTGAGAAGATCGTGCGCGAAGATCAGATCGAGCACGTGATACTGGCGGGTGATGAGGCGACCGTCATTCCCTTGCTTCGCGAACAGTTGCCGAAAACGCTCGAGGAAAAAGTGATCGACGCGGTTAGCCTGCCAATCGATACTCCCGAACACGAATTGCTCGACGAGTCGTTAAAAGTTTTTCAGCGACACGATTCGCTCACTGACATGGAGAAGGTTGAGCGCCTGCTGAATGAATATCGCGCGGACGATCTTGGTGTTGCCGGTGTCCCAGATACGCTGGCAGCTTTATCCAACGGCCAGGTTGAAGAGTTGCTGATCGCCGCCAATGCGGACAGCATTCAGTTTGACAAAGAGGAAGTCGAAAAGGTTTTGACGCTGTACAGAGATGAAGAGCCGTTGCCTGAGGAACTGGACCAACGCACAGTTGCGGATGAGCTCGTGAAGCGCGCGAATGTACTTTCGTCCGCCCGAGTTACGTTTATTGAGGACAGCACACGACTCGAGCGAGTGGGTGGCGTCGGCGCGCTGCTGCGTTATCGAATAAGTGAAGAGAACGCCGCGCCATACGAAGAAAGCAGTGCGGTGCCACGTGCGAAGGCGTTGACCACCAAAATTTAGCCACAGATAAACGCGGATGACACAGATCTGAATTCAGATCTGCGTCCATCCGTGTTAATCCGTGGCTATTTAACTGCTTGATCGGTTATTTCGAGGCCTTTGTCGATGATCGCGAACGCTTCCCGCAGCTCTTCTTCAGTGATGCAGAGTGGCGGGTTCGTAAAGAAGGTGTTCCAGCGAACGAGTGTGTAGAGACCTTCCTGACGGAAGAACTTTCCGAGCGCCTGCATTTCCGGTGATGCGGAATTAAACGCCGCCATCGGCTCGCGCGTCTCTCGATTTCTGACGAGTTCGACAATCCCGAATAGTCCGATGTTTCTTGTCGCGCCCACTGACGGATGCCGCTTCTCAAGATCTTCCATCAACCCACGCATCACCGTCCCCATGTGGCGCGCGTTGTCGATCAGATTGTCCTCTTCATAAACTGCGATCGTCGCGAGTCCTGCGGCACACGCGAGTGGGTGGCTGTTGTAAGTTAGACCGCCGAAAAAGACGTTGTTCTGGAAGTGATCGGCAATCTGGCGACGCATCCCCACTGCGCCCAGCGCTACATAAGCACTCGTCAAGCCTTTCGCCATCGTGATTAGATCCGGCACGACTTTCCAGTTATCTACCGAGAACCATTCGCCAGTTCGTCCGAACCCAGCCATCACTTCATCGGCGATCAAAAGAATGCCGTACTTGTCGCAAAGATCGCGCAGGCCTTGCATATAACCATCCGGCGGAATCAGAACACCGTTCGTGCCGACAACTGGTTCGACGATCAACGCCGCGACCGTTTTTGCTCCTTCGAGCTCGAGCACCTCTTCAGTGCGTGAAAGCACTTCTTCGGTTGTGTCCCAGCCTCTCTGAATCCCGTGGTAAAAATCAGGGATACGAAACACGCCCGGAATCCCGGGCTCTGCTGCCCAGCGACGCGGATCGCCTGTTAACGTCAACGCGCCCGCCGTGCCACCGTGATAAGCACGATAGCGCGCACCAATCTTGTGTCGTCCGCTATAAAGCCGTGCGATGCGGATCGCATTCTCGTTTGCTTCCGCGCCACCGTTTGTGAAGAAGAACGTGTCGATGTCGCCCGGCGTCAGTTCAGCAAGTTTCGCACTCAAACGACCGCGCACTTCAGTGGCCATGAACGGATTCGCGTAAGCAAGCTTGTCAGCCTGGTCCTTGATCGCGTTGATGACACGCTCGTCGCCGTGACCAATGTTGACGCACATCAATTGACTGTTGAAGTCGATGAAGCGCTTGCCTTCGGGCGTCCAAAAGTAAATGCCTTTCGAGCGCTCGACCGGAATTGGATCGACAGCAGCTTGGGCGGACCATTCAAAGATTGTGTGGCGTCGGCAGAGTTCGACGATCTGTTCGCCTGTCAGGCTTTCAGTAGTTGTGCTCATGATGCTGGGGATGCTATCGGAATCGTCAGTGATTGACAATCTCCCATATACTCTTCCCGAATGAATCACCTAACCGACCTTTCACGCGAGCGCATTCAAGCCACCGAGCGCGTGATTAGACCATACATTCGCCGCACACCGGTTCTTGAAGTTGATGGCTCTGAATTCGGACTCGAACCGAACAAGATCGTCTTCAAACTCGAACTTTTTCAACACGCCGGGTCATTCAAAGCGCGCGGTGCATTCACGAATATGCTCACGCGCGAAGTTCCGGCGGCCGGTGTCGTTGCTGCTTCCGGCGGCAATCACGGCGCCGCCGTGGCGTTTGCGGCGATGAAGCTCGATAAACCCGCGACGATCTTTGTGCCGTCAGTTGCGTCGCAGGCGAAACTCGATCGTATTCGAGGTTACGGCGCGGAGTTGATCATCGCCGGCGATCGCTATGCAGAGTCGCTTGAGGCTAGCGAAGAATGGACCACGCAATCAGGTGCGATGAAGATTCACGCATACGAAGGTGACGAGACGCTGTTGGGCCAGGGTACGCTCGGTCTGGAACTTGAGGAACAGGATCCAAAGCTCGACACACTACTCGTTGCGGTCGGTGGTGGCGGACTGATCGGTGGTGTTGCTGCGTGGTATCAGGACAAAGTCAAAGTCGTTGCTGTTGAGCCAACTGAGGCGCCGACTCTTAACCTCGCATTGAAAGCCGGAAGGCCGGTTGATTCGCCGGCGGGTGGCATCGCTGCCGACTCACTCGCACCGAGGCAAGTCGGGCAACAGATGTTTCCGATCGCGCAGAGCTTTATTCAGAGTTCATTACTCGTGACCGATGAAGAAATTCTCAAGGCACAAAAGAGATTGTGGGATGCGACGCGCATCATCGCCGAACCCGGCGGCGCCACCGCTTTCGCCGCCCTCCTCTCAGGTCGCTATAAACCGGAACGCGGTGAACGCGTCGGTGTGATCGTCTGTGGTGGAAACACGGAAAGCGTCAAACTTGCATAACGCAGAACGTACTGTAGGGGCGGCCCTCCGTGGCCGCCCGTGGTTTGTGTAAAGATTCAAAGGAGCAAAGGCCGCGGGTTTGACGAACACCTATCAAAACCACGGGCGCCACGGAGGGCCGC
>DATEIS010000427.1:0-34033 GCA_035278765.1 Pyrinomonadaceae bacterium
GTCGGCAAAGCACGCTTCAAGCACTTCTTCGCGGGCGTAAGGTTCGGGGCATTTTCCTTTGTTGCCTGTGCAGTGATAGTAAACGTATTTACCTTTCTTCTTCTCAGCGACCAGAGCACAGCCACAGTGCCCACAGTTCACAAGTCCTGTGAATGCAAACTCGTGTTTAGTTACTTTCTCTTTGGTTGAGTAGCGGCCCTCAAGAATCTCCTGTACCCGCTCAAAGAGTGCCGTTGAAATCAGTGGCTCATGGCTGCCGCGATAGGTTCTGCCGTTCCAATCAAAGTCGCCGGTGTAAACGCGCTTCTGAAGTAGTCTATGCACATTCGACCTTGACATTACTTGGCCTTTACGTCGCGAAACCAAACCAGCTAAAAGAGCGCGCCTTAGAACTTCATCAATGGAACACTGGCCCGTGGCATACCACTCAAACATCTGCTTGATGATCGGTCCTTGAATCGGATCAGGCTCGATAATTCGCTTGCCATTTGGTCCCATTACGTTTCTATAACCAATGGGAGCGCAGGACGGATAAATTGACTGCTCGGCCTTTTCGAGCATTCCTTTCTTTGTTTCCTCAGAAAGATTGTCGATGTAGTTCTTCGCCATGAGGACTTTGATTCCGTGCATGAATTTCTCGGAGGATCGGGAGTCATGCGAAAGAATCACGTTCTCTTTGACGAAATGAATTTCGAGATTGAGTTCATCGATCGTTACATAGTCTTTGAGGTTGCGATAAAGGCGATCCGTCTTCTCCACCAAAAGCACGCGCACGGATGAGCGTTTGAGAAACTTGATCATTTCATCAAACCCTGTCCGACCTGGCCGCTTGGCGGTTTCTACATCGACAAACTCACGCACAACTTTCAGCCCCTGACTTTGGGCATACTGATCGATGAGCTTGAACTGAGCCGGAATAGAAAAGCCTTCCTTCTCCTGCTCCTTCGATGAGACTCGTCCATACTTAACTGCATCTGACGGCAGCGTTATGTGAGACCTAGTTTTGCGCATATAGGAGCCTCGTGCTAACAAGAATTGTGATGCAAGGCGCGGGATTATACATTAGTGGGGCAGCTATTGCCGTTGTTATTTTACGCATATCTGGACCACTCACTAATGCGATGAACACTGCTTTGCTTTGTCGCCGTCCCTGTTGCTAACCACTACTCCGACAACCGTTCCGTAACTGACGCTCTCGCCAGCTTGCGGGGTCTGGAAGATGATCGTGCAAGGCTCATTCGGTACGTCATAACGATGGGCCAATATGCGGAAGTTAAGGTTCGACTCACGCACCTTAGTTTCGGCACTTTCATAGTTCAACCCGACAAGCGAAGGCACAGAGGTTTGCGGCGGTCGTGAAGCTCGCTCGCGCATCACGTCTAGGCCAAGAATGCACAGGGCGATTGCAGGAAGCACCACACAGCACATGATGATTAGCGCGACAAACACCGTAAGCGTAATGATCAGCAAGCGCTTTCTGCCTCGGATGTAATAGCCCCACAGGACGCCAAGAATAAATCTCATAGTCAGTTTACCTTTCGAAGAAAATAGTTAGTCCGCATACAGTCGATTCGAAAACCTAATTGTCATGCGGACTTTGCATAGTGCGATTCATCCTGGCCGCCGCCCTTTTTCTGTTGCTCATTGGTTTCCCACTCCAATAAAAGCGTGAAGAAGCCTTTGACGTTTTCAAGTATTGCTCGCGCGTCTTCGTCCGACAGCCGATGGTCGTTGCGCGGCTGCCAGACTTCGAGCGTGCGATCAATCAGATTGTCTTCGGACTTCTTCATCAGAAACCACAGACTGCTGCAACGTAGACCTGGACTCGTGAGAGTTCGGGACCGCTCGGCTGCGGCTGATGATCGACGTGTGCAGTCATTGCTAAAAACCTCATTGGGTGAGGACTCTTTCGTTACAGAATCAGGTCGCCGAGATCGATTTCAGGGGCTTCAATCTCAACCTCGGCTTTTGTTTGTGCTGGATCGGCGTGAGTTGGGGTTTGTTCTAACGGGGGTTGCTGCTGCTGCGAGGCGAAAGAATCGTGACTCAATTTATCGGGATCTTTGTTTGCCTCTTGCGTCGTTTCAAGCGGCGTTGCGTGATTCAGGCCGCGATCGAGAGCCTTTTGTAAACTCTGCGCGGACTCGGAAGAGATTGCGGGTTCATACCTTGCACTGGCAATCTCAAGCGGGATTTCAGCCGCAAGCGGCGCGGCTTGGGTCTGTGCTGGCTCTGGATAGGTGAGACGTTGATCCAAGCTGTGATCGAATGGTAGTAGCGGCTGCTGTGGCGCGGGAGGCTCTTTAATCACCTTCTCGCGATCTTTTCTCTCGCGTTCGTCGTCTTGTATCGCTCCAAGCGCCGTTTCCTTGTCTACTCGACGATTGAGAGCTTCGGATAGATTTTGCTTGGAGTTGGTATAGATCAGGGCGTCGTACCTGGCTCTGGAAATGGCAACGTAAGCGGTGCGGTCGTTGAGTAGGCGAGCGGATTCCTGCGTGTCAGCGTTGACCAGAACGCGATCAAAAGTTAGTCCCTGAGCGGAATGGCTGGTAACGGCATAGCCGTAATCGAGGTGACGAAACTTGCGCAGGTCAATGCTAATCTCGCGCCCGCTGTCCATCGCGAGGCGTACTTGATCCGGTTCGATTTTGGTAATCGTACCGAGCTCGCCATTAGCGATCCGTTTCTCTCTAAACGGAGCGCGAATCTGGAGGCGGTCGCCTGCTGCGAAAGTGCGCTCTGCCTCGTAGTAAACGCTCACACCGGAGAGCCGCGTCGGGTTATAAGCGAGCTCGCGACCGTCAAAAAACTGAACGGTAATTCTGTTTGTCGCGTGGTCGGTCTCGATCACTCTGGCGTAGTCGCCTGCCTTGACCTGAAACTTTTCGCTGGGGCTGTTGTAGCGGATTATGTCTTCGTTGGGCCGGTAGGAATTGGCGAAGGTGCGCTCAGGGCCGGTCATGTCGGGACGACTAACGTAGACCGTGGTTTGCTGATCGTTACGGCTGACGATTCCCTCGCGCTGTAGTTCTCGATGGATAAGCGAATTGAGTTCCTTACGTTCTCGGTTGGCGGGTGAAATGACTAACTTGCTGGTGGGGTTTTTGGCGTAGTCCTGGGCCATTGCTTCGAGTCGTTCGCGCTCGTCCGCGATCTCGATCACCTTGCCGCGGCTGATCAATTCGGCGACTGCTTCGGGTGTGTTTCGGGCTGCTAAATTCTCGACTATCTTCTTTTGTTCTTCATCGGGCTGTCTGACGATCTCAGTCAGTGCCGCAGTGGTCATGCCGTGCTCTTGGAGTTGTTGAAAGGGGCTGCCTGCTTCGACTGCCTGATGCTGGCGCACGTCGCCGACACAAACCACCTTGTCTTCGGGTTCCAGCAAGCGAAGTAGTTTGTGTATGTGCTTCGTGCTGGCGAGGGAACTTTCATCCAAAACGATAAGGCGTATTTGGGTGGCGGGTTGCTTTCGCCGGCGCACAAACATCTGGAGGGTTTCGGTCTGAATGCCGCTTTCTGCAAGCTGCTGTGCGGCGCGTGCGGAGGGTGCAAACCCGCGCACCTGATAGCC
This sequence comes from Pyrinomonadaceae bacterium, assembly GCA_035278765.1. GTDB lineage: Bacteria > Acidobacteriota > Blastocatellia > Pyrinomonadales > Pyrinomonadaceae > PSRF01. Next base: position 3,575 of record DATEIS010000427.1, read on the forward strand.
TTCTTTTTCGGCTGCTTCGCGCAGCACAGAGAGCGCCGTGGTCTTGCCAGTTCCGGCCCCGCCTTGCAGACCAATAATCTGATCTTTGCTGGAAAGAATCTGTGCAATCGCCGATCGCTGTTTCGTGTTTAGAGTGCGCTGCTGGCTTTCGGCTATGGCAGTTACAACCTCATTGACGCGCTCTGCTTCGACCATCGCCGGACGGCTCTCTTTGCCGTCGAGCATGGTCTGAATATTTTCCTTTTCCATTGCCGCCATGCGCTCGGTAGTGGTTTGGGGTTGACGTTGCGGGGGATTGATTGGTTTGAGCTCGCCACTCTCCTGTCGGCGCTGCAATTCGGCGGCAACGGCGGTGGGGTTTGTGAGGCCGAGATTGCGGCGTAGAGCGTCTTTCCATACCGTGCGCATGTCGGCCACGGCTTCCGTCTTGAGAGCATTATCGCGAGCAAAAGTCACTGCTTCCTGAGCGCGTATTTCAATCTCGTTTTGGGGCAAGCGCAGCGGCAATCGTGCTCGCGCTTGGGCCACGATGCGGCGCGCCTGATAGCCGTGCCTGGCGTCCATTTCGAGGGCGCGTTCCTGCATTTTGCCGTGGTCAAAGTTTTTGCTGCGGCGATTATTCCGGGCGGCGGCTTGTTTCAATCTCGCGTTGTCGGAGACGGTTTTTCCTTCGCTCTCCATGCGTCCTCTCATCTTTTCTTCTTCCTTCAAAACTTCCTTACGGCGGGGGCTACTGTCTTGCAAATATGCTTCGCTGAAGCCTTCGATCTCCGGTGCGCCGGTGCGCGGATCAACTCGTATTTCGTAACCAAGTGCTTGCAGTTTTTCGGCGAAATGAGCGCGGTAAACAGCGGTCCCGTATTGCTGGCTGCGGTACAATTCAAGCGGGTCCACGGAGCGTACTTTTCCGTCCTCGCATTGGGTCATATTGAAGAAGACAACGTGCGTGTGAAGCTGCGGCGCGGCGTAGCCGGTTTCGTGGTCAGGACGTGAGGATGTGTGCACAAATTGGGCGGCTATCATCTTGCCCGTAGTGATGGCTGGCTTGTCGCCGCCGCCACGCGCTTGCAGATATTTTTCAACCGCTTTCACGGCTTCAGCGCCGCTTTCAAGATGGGCATCGAGGACACGCCCGTCCTTTCCGACAAGCAGGGCTAAGGAAGCGGATTTCGGGGCACTGATGGTCAGGTCCCAAGCGGCGCGATGCTCGTTCGTGGTTATTTCGTCGCCGAACTTGTTAACCGTTTCGCGGGCTGAAACTACGCGAATAAGTTGCTCCCCAGTGTGCGGATCTTGACCGGCAACTAAGCGCTCGTATTGCTCGGTAGTAACCTCGCCTTTCAGGTTCCATTCCTCGGCCAGGGTGCCGCACCAGCGGCCCGGAACTTCGCCTGCCTCGCGGTAGTAATTGTCCTGGGAATTGGTGAACTCCTGCTTGTAGTAATTCGACGCTTGCCCGGCGGAAATTGCGCGGCTGATAGTCAACATAAAATTCAACTCCTAGAAGGTCAGAAGCGTGCTCGTTCGAGTCGCTGTTTTGGTTTCAGTTTTGCCCCGCGTTCGCGATCGTTTCCGGTGGAAAGCCGAGGTCGAATTTCTGCGTACTTCGAGACACAGAATTCTTCCGCGTTCCTCGAACGAGGTTTCTTCCGAGCTATGGTTTCTGTGGTGACGCGAGGGTGGGAATCAGAGGGGCAAGACTAGACTCTCGCGTGGTCTATCGGAGTCAACTCTGATGAGTGAAACTCCGACTTCGGCTGAATCGAGTGGTCCAATGGTGGGCCACTGATGATCGATTTATTCAAAAAGCATCGGGCGGCTGACTTAGGCCGCGACTTTTGACGGTGTGGTAGGTGGCAAAGGTTGTGCCATAGAATATCTTTTGCAGAGCTCGCGTTCGGAGCCTCGCAAAGTGTCTAGGAAATTCAATCGGTGCAGGGTTGCTTGCTTGTGGTTGGACCAGCGAGTGAGGGTCTAAAAGTGGAAAGGAAACCTGCGGAGTGCCAAGAGATCCTGCGCGTTTAACCGTAAGTTTCGAGGGCCAAGAAAACTTGCGGTCTGCGAAATGGCGCGTAAAACGCGACAATTAGCTATTTTCCCCTTAGCGACAATTACAGTCGGCTGGGTGCCTGACCGCACACCGGAGGCCGAAGCGAAGCGGCGGACTCGGAGCGAAGCGGAGAGTTGTGCGGGCGGGCTGCCGACTGACAATCCCGCTAAAGGGGAACCGCAGTCTGAAAAAGCAGCACGGTTTTTCACCCTGATCGAAAAGCGCAAACAGGGTTTTCAACCGTGGTGGGCTCACTGTTTTGACTTGGCACTGGATCAGGTTGTGACAGCGATAAGTTATCTCTAACGTCTCTTAGACCCGGACTGCAACTCGATAACGATCTCCTTCGTGCTTTGCACAGCTTGCGTCACCAGCTTGTCCCAGGTTGATGCCTCGGCAGCGTTGCGACCAAATATTCCGCTGAAGCCATGCACAACCAGAAAGCGCAACTCTGAGATTTCGGTATGGAGTATTCGCTCGTTAATAGTGAACCTCTGACCTCCATTTGCAACACTAAGAGCGAGGTCGCGGCACCAGTTATTTGGCTCAAGCTCTGACTCAGAAGCAGCGCGCTCGATCTGTGTGTATTCGTCAGGCGTTACTCGAAAAGTAATAAATTTGATTCTTTTAACTTCCGTCATGTGTGGTTTTTCCTCGCGTGCGGGTAAAAAATATTTTTTGTTTACGCGTTAACGTCGTAAACGCGTAAATGCTTCTTGCAATTGACGTACACAAACGCAGACACGGCGCGTCAACGAACGTGCACGCGACAGCCCCAAAGCGGGGGTGTCGTGTCTAATTCATTCAGGTGCCGCAGCACCTTGTTCTTTATTTGTCTGGATTCAGGCTTTTTGATTTAGTGAACGTGAGGCTAGGCGAGTCTTATGTGAGCCACGCGGCGTGTGAGCGGTCTAGATGAAACGCGTCTATCGGTGAGGCATATTCAGCGAGCGCACAAGGCCGTGGTGAGATCATCCGAGCCAAATGGCTTTGAACCGCTATACTCAAGGAATGAAGCGGGTATAACCATGCGATTTTGGGATTAGACCAATTGACGGCGGCAAAGGAGGAACTATGGAATACGTTGTTGTGGAAGAGATTGATCCTGAGGAGATGAGTAAGCGAGTTGAGGGGTTATTAAATGATGGATGGGAGTTGCACGGAAATCTTCATTTCGTAGCTTATTACGCAAAGGGAGACGCCGACATAAAACACCGGACAATATTCGTACAAGCACTTATCAAGAAGGATCAGCCTATAGGTACTTTGGGCTTGGGCGCAGCAAGAAGGGAACCTCCGGTTTAGCAACATCTACACGGCGGAATCATAGACAATTCTGGCGACACTTTACTGAAGATTCTCGTCAGTTTTAAGTCAAAGTTCTCGCAAAAAAAATTCACGCAACTGCGCCTGCGGCGCAGTTGCGTTTCGGCGCAAAAAAAAGCGCCAGCCGAGTGCTATTGCCCCCGGCTGACGCGGTTCGTTCCCAGAGGCTGTTATACCGTGACCGGATGGTTATCGGCGCGTCCGGCGCGAATGATTTGATCGGCGGCACGGAAGATTTTTTGGGCGCTCTTTTCGGGTATCGCTTCCGCGTCAAAACCGTTCCCTCGGCGAAACCAATTTTGAATGTATCCTCTGCAAAACTCTGTTCCCTCAAGCCCCAAAGATTCACAACAAAGAAGCGCCACGGATTCCGCTTCGACCTCGCGCAGACTTCGCGGCGTCGTCTCAGCGTCGGCGAACTCTGCCCCAGTTGTGTGGCCTAAGATCACGTGACCGAGCTCGTGGAGAAGTGTCTTGAAAGGGAGTTGAGCAAGCGGGTTAATTGCGACCTGACGCTTGCGCGCAAAGCCTTGCACATTTCCGTCCGTGTGATCGAATGGAATGCGCTCAACATTCAGCGCCTTAATCGCTCTGTCTGCGTCCCACTCCGGGATCGTAATTGGTTCAAGTTCTTGCCCATCAGTCTGGCTCAGAACAAACCAGCGAGCCTTATAAACAAAGCTGGTAAAGGTGTGTTCTTCGTCCGAGTTTTCCTCACGGCGTTTGCAGGTAATTGGCATGCAAAGGGTCAAGGCACGCTCGCCACGTTTTACGAAACGGCCTAAGTCTTTCCACTTCGGGAAAGTGTTAATTGGGCCGGGTTGTAAGCCGCGCATCTGACATTGCACAAGCGCAAGAATTTGATTCCCAACGCTGTAGGAATGGAACGCACTATACGCTTTCATTATCAGACCTGGCTTTGTGACGGCTTCGATAAGTAGGGCGGACCACTTCGGGATTGCGGGTGATTGGGTGACGTGATTTTCCATTTGTAGCGTGCTCCTTTTCGGGTGACTTTTTGAGCGAACTTCACTATTCGCAGTCAGTCCCGAAAACCGGCTGACGTAACGCAGTGGAGCACTTGAGGCACAGCGTAGAGTTGTGCGGGTAGGCTGTCGTTTTTCGATGGAAAGGCGACAGGGGATTAGTGCGTTTTGCGAAGTATGCGACTGATCGGCTGGAAAGGAATAAAGCGGGGGGGGCGGAATCCTACAGATGGGGCTCAGGTTTAGGCTCCGGTGGACGAGCGTTTTGGAGATTCAGCAGAGCGATTCTCGGCAAGGTTAATGACTCATGAGAGTGGTTGAGGGCTCTATTAGCGGCGTGTTTTGGTCTTAATCTTTTTTCGTGGTCGGCGTCGCACTGGCGTCCGCTCCTTGAGCAGATCAGGATGTTTAGTTTTAATGGTATAGGCGAGGTAATCGTGTGTGACTCCAAGTATTTTTGCAGCATGTGTTACTTTGCCGCCTACCTTCGCAAGTGTCTCACTAATCAACCTACGCTCAAACCTCAAAACTTCATCTTCCAAGTCATAGTGTTTGTTAAAAAGAATCTCGCGCACATCGACAGGCTGAGACTTGGTTTGTGGTTGTGCTGCGATTTTTTTTCGTGCTGCTTTGAGTCGTCGCTTTATACCGGCACCCTCGCTGCTTGCCAGCCATTCTTTCGCCTGCTCAAAAGCTACTGATTGAAGCTCATTCGGTAGCGTATCTATTTCCTCAATCATTGTGAGCGCAGCGAGTCCCGCTCGGTTTAGTGATCCGGCCTGGTGCGCAATCTCAATAGCTTGCTGAAAAATAAATTGTGCTCGATTTGGTTCGCGCATCCGAGCCAATGCGATCCCTTGATTAACCAGAGTCTCAGCTAAGTAGCATTGTCGGCCTGCTCTCTCGAAACTCCGTGCGGCAGAGCGCGCACTCCGTTCGGCTTGTTCATACTCTCCCTCTGCGATAAATAGCTGAGCGTGAGAGTCGTCAACTTGCGCCATTCTTACTCTTTCGCGTGCTCGCTTTAACAAACGGCGGGCTTGTTCAAGATATCGGTGAGCGTCTTGAAAATTGTGGAGGTCGCGCAGCACGTTAGCAATGTTGTTCTTGACGTGTGCTCGAAAAACAACATGCTTCGCGAGTTTGAATTCTTTATCCGCTGCATGGTATTCCTGAATGGCACGGTCAAAATAAACAGTCCGCTTTTTTGAACCAGACCCTATCGCTCTGTACGTCATGCCAAGCTGATTGTGATAAGTACCTCTAAGATTGTGGCTAGTTATCTTCTCGAATAGCGGTGCGTTCTCAGTGAGAACTTTGACGACTTCGTTGTAACGCGTTTCTGACCATGCAACAAACGACAGTCCAATGATCGCATTGGCCCTCGCATTGCCGCCGAGGGTCAGCCTGTCCGTGCCTCCGATGGTCAGTCTCTTAAGTGCTTCGTTGAAGTAGATGCGCGCTTCGTCGTGAGCGCCGACGCGCCAATAGCAGAATCCTAGCTCTGTTCTCGCCTCAGCAACTTTTCGTGAATCTCCGATTAATTCATTAAGCCTGATGCTCTCAGTGAGCAAGTCTCTCGCGTAACCGTCTGCCTCTTTGAGCTCATTGCGATTGCCAAGCCAGCGAGTCAGGATGCCAGTAGTGAGAAACACTTCGGCGGCTACTGCATCAGACAGCCCTTTAGTGTTTGGCCACTTCCCGAGCCCCTTCCAGAGCGGGAGCATTACCTCAAGCGGCCTGTCGTATTCGCCTCTGTCTTTTAACTCTAATGCCTTGCGGCACCTGAGTTCGGCTTCGTTGTTCGTAGTAAGGCGTGAAGTATCCAGCTTCGGAGAGGTCGATTGCATGAGAATTGAACTTCCGGAAAATGGTTTTTACGAATGGCAGAACGAATAGTAATTCGGTTCGGTTTACCTCTGCAAGAAATTTTGCATTGTTCTGTTCTGTTCTTTTTTATGTGAAAATCTCCGCATCTTTTTGAACGTCCCAAAGGAGCTAAAAACCATGAAACGATTCGCGACAGCAGTAGTGCTCGTGTGCGCACTATCCACTTCGATCTTTGCAGGCGATATGCCGACGGATGGCAAGGCTGCGCCGACGCCTACTCCAGCCGCAACATCCAGCACATCCAGCACGTCGGGCACTCTACTTGTTAGTGTGATACTCACGATTCTTAGTCTGAGATAGTCCACTAACCGCGTTTCAATTTCGTGTGAAGCACCTCCAATCGGAGGGCATGGATTAGTCTGTCTTGATTCATGTGGAAATTTCCTCATAGATCGGGATCACGTCCTCAACGCGTGAACCTTGCAACGTTCCTTGGTGGCAGATATAAACCCGTTCCAGCTATGAGAGAACGAGAAAACATCAACCTCATCAACGACCCCAGAGACATCGTTGAATCATGGAATGCGCGTGGTCCAAAAAGTAGGGAACATGTTCAGGTCACCGTGTTGCACGTCGAAGATCACGACATCATTGCGCGGATGGCGAAAGAGATGCTCGAGACGGAAGGGTGGGAAGTTGAAACTTGCGCCGATGGAAACACCGCGCTAGAGAAAATCTGCGGACATACACGTTATGATCTGCTGCTGCTGGACTATGACCTACCAGGCGTTAATGGATTAGAACTTGTAAGTCGGGCGAGGGCACTAATTCATCGTGCTCGCACTCCAATCGTTGTTCTGTCAGCTACTCCGATTGGGTTAGACGCTCGTAAAGCTGGCGCGGATGTGTTTTTACAAAAACCTCAAGATGTGACCACGCTTGTTAAAACTATTAATCGGTTACTTGGTGTGCGCGAGCAAGACGATAAAGATATTTGAAAACCTCTCAGTGGAAGATCCGTCTTGAAGGTGAGGGAGACGTTGATCTTTCACCAGCGGAGCCACTCGTGACGCGGCGCAAACGTGGGTAACGAGTGGCTCTGCGGGGGAACTCGGAGGAAAAATTGAACTCTAATAGGATGATGCGTGGGGGGCGCATCCTCCATTTGCGAGAGTCAGTCATGGGGTGGGTCATGAATGGCTTTCGCGGCAACACCACGCGCGGTTGGGAAGCGTGGTGGTTTAGGGTCAGTAGTTAACTCATCACGGCTGCTGGCCCTATTGATAAGAGAATCGTTGGCGCGGGCGTCGGCTACTGGCAGATTTGTAGCCACTTTACGGCAATTGGCACCTTAAGATGAGAAACTCAGAGGAGCAAATTCGATTCGCAGAGGGTAAGCTCAAAGTGTTGAGATTCGTTATCCCGATCTGCGCAGTATTATGCGCTATTGCGTTCATTCGGGACATGGCTCTGGGCCACACGCTAGCGGCGTTGATTGGGTTATCTACCGGACTGCTATCAATTGCAATCATGTTGCAGAACTATCTGGATAGCAGCGAAAGGTTAGGGCGGTGGCAGCAAGAGAAAGAGACGACGAAGGGCACCTAGTACGGATGCGCTACTGAAGGTCGTTGGCTCGTGTCCTTATCGCGCCTTCTTGTGGCAGGCCACTCCGCGATGTGAGACCGCGAGCGGTGCGGTCGCGAAGTTGCTCGGGGCATTGTAACCACGTATAGCCTGGAGCACCGTGGTTATAGGGCTGACAGGTCTCCCATGGCTGTCAGCCCACTTTGAGGATTCTTGAGTTTAAGAAACTGAAAGCTGCGAGGCGGTGACAAACCAGCATCTTTCAGATCAGAGCCACTCGTGCAGGTGAGTAGCGGGTGGCTCTGAAAAGATCGCCACGCTTACATCAAAGGGCGTGGCGACAAGGGCCGACATAAACCGCCCAGCACTGTCGGCCCTCTACAAGAAATTTTGTGTAAGTGAATTGTTAAAAGCAACGTGCGGTGAATGGACCGCAACTTAAGCGCAAGTTAGCGAGGACTCGCCCCCTCGCTCCCAGACTAAACCTCAGTCCTCGAAGGTGGTGCAAAGATGCCTCAGTCTATCGTTACTGATATTGCCTCTCTACATTCGAAGCTCATCAAATTCCGAAACGTCATACTGATTTGCTTTGGCGTCGTCTGTGCGGCTGTCGCCGGTTCGGCGCACTGGTCCACATCGCTGGCGGCACTCATTGAGAAAGAGAACGCAGTGCCGATTGTGCGATCTACCAGTTCGGTATCCAATAAGGCTGCCGCTCCCACGAGCCGCCTTTCGATTGAGTTACCAGTACCAAGTTGTGCACCTGCCTCCGGGCTTATCATCAGCGAGTTTCGTTTGCGTGGCGCGAATGGCGTTAACGATGAGTTTATTGAGTTTTATAACAACACGGATCAGGATCTGACGGTCTGCACTGCTGACGGTTCAGAGGGTTGGGCCTTAGTATCTTCTGACGGATTAGTAAGGTTTGTGATTCCCAACAACACCGTCATTCCGGCTCGAGCCCATTATCTCGCAGTCGGCAGTGGCTATAGTCTCGCAAGTTACGCCACCGGAGATCTCAGTTACATTCCTGATACGCCAGACAATGTTGGGCTGGCTCTTTTCAAAACTGCGAGCGCAATCAATTACACCGTATCGAACCGGCTGGATGCAGTTGGCTTCACCACTACCGCAAATGGTTTGTACCGGGAAGGCACCGGGCTCACTACGTTAATGACTACCAATGGTCAATACAGTTTCGTACGCAAACTAACGTCGGGCTTTCCACAGGACACCGGAGACAATGCGGGTGACTTTTCGTTGGTCGCAACTGACGGCGGCAATTATGGCGTTGTCGCCATTCTTGGCGCTCCTGGTCCGGAAGGGTTGAGTAGCCCGTTACAACGCAATGCGCAATTGCCGGTAACAGTGCTCGACCCCGCCGTCAGTCCGAATGTGGCACCTAATCGGGTGCGCGACACCACCGCCATAGGACCAAATGCCGCTGCCGGCACCTTGACTATGCGCCGCAAAATCACCAACAACACGGGCGGCGCAGTGACGCGCTTGCGCGTTCGCATCGTGGACATTACCACGCTAAATACTCCCGGTTACGTACCCGGCGGCACTCAGGCTGACATGCGCGCACTCAGCTCCAGCGATGCGACGGTAGCGATCTCGAACGGAACGCAAGTGCTCGTCAGAGGCACAACCGTCGAGACACCACCGCAGCAACAGAACGGCGCTGGATTGAACAGTAGCCTGGGAGTCTTTGCTTATAACCTGTCACAGCCATTGGCACCGGGCGCAAGCACCAACGTTCAATTTGTGCTGGGTGTGCAGCAGTCAGGATCGTTTCGCTTCTTTATCAATGTCGAGGCCGTCTCGAATAGCTTGCCGAGCGCGATAGCCGGTGGACCATATTCCGGTCCCACTGGAGCAGCGATTCAGTTCAATGGCAGCGGTTCTTACGATCTCGAAGGAGCAGTGGACAACTATCAGTGGAATTTCGGCGATAACTCGTTCGGCAGTGGACCAGCGCCCGCACATATTTACAACACAGCGGGGACATACACCGTCACGCTGACCGTTACTGATGATACCGGGCTGACAACAACCGGGAGCACGACTGCCACCATCTATCCGGCGGCGAATAAGATGCCTGTGCCTAACATTGCCGGAGCCTACTCCGCAGTGACTGGCACCGCAACGCAATTTAGTGCGGCTGGCTCTTTTGATCCTGACGGCTCAATCACGCAATACAAGTGGGACTTCGCAGGACTTGGTACCGGTTCAGGCCCGACGCCAAGTTTCACCTTTACGAATACTGGCATCCATCTCGTTTCCTTGACGGTGACCGACAATGTAGGGGCCAAAAGTCTCACCAGCATCAATGTGAGCGTGAGTGCATCTTCGGGAGGTGGTCAGAATCTCGGTTCGGGGGATTCGAACATATCGGATTGGGATCCGACCAATCGCCCGAGCCTCGACAAGCCGGTAAACAATCGCGGTAGTCAGGCAAACAGGATGACAGGCAACAACAATTTCCAACTTGTCGCGCCAGTGTTGTCGCTGCCAGGCAGAGGGGCAGATCTGAATCTGAACCTGATCTACAACTCGCTGGTTTGGAATCAGTCAGGCAGCCAGGAAATGTACTTTGATATTGATCACGACACCCCCGCGCCTGGCTGGCATCTTGGTTTTGGCAAGATGGTCATGATGGGAACGGCGGGCTGTATGTTGATTGAGCCTGACGGCACTCGTCATCCATTCAAAGGGAGCGTTTTCAATTTTCACTATGATCCACTGCCACCATTTCCGGCCAGGGACATACCCGTGTTCAAAGGCGAAACCACTGACGGCAGCATGATCGAATACAGATGTGAGCCGCCTTCATTTCAAAACCCGGTGGGCGTGGCAAGATACCCAAATGGGACAGTGGTAAACTATAGAAATCTTGGTAACGCGGCGCAGCCTAGAAACTATCTTTACCCGACTTTCATTCGTGACAAAAATGGTAACAGTATCAGCATTTCATACACCTGGCCGGATGCTGAACCGCGCATCCAGCGCATAGTTGATACAGTCGGACGCGTGATTGATTTCCACTACGATACGCAGAAGCGGCTGACCTCAATTAGTGGTCCGGATCTCAAAGATGCAAATGGCAATGCCACCAGGCGCACCTTCGTTCGGCTTCACTACCGCACGCTGCAACTGGGCTCGGGCCTATTTTCCGGGATAACTCACGTGCGCAACACTGCGCCTTTTGTTGTGGACGCTATCTACTATCCGGCGACCCGCACCGGTTACGTCTTTGGACCAGACGCCTATTCCAGTTACGGCATGCTGCTGAAGGTCACCCAACAGCGCGACCTGAATTTTACGCCCGGTTCCACAAATGATGAACAAGGAACTATTACTTCCGGGACTGTGACGCGTACGCAAACTTATGACTATCCGGCGACGCCGGCAAACTTAACCTCAGCGCCCGTATTCACGGAGATCAGCGAAACGTGGGAGGGCGGCGGGACTACGCCGACCAAAACGAAATTTACAGTGGTGGAGAATGCCACCACTCGCGAGCGAACCATCACTGTAACTAACCCTGATAACACGAAGACCGAGCAAGTCGCCTTCTTCAGTTCAGTCGACCTTCCTGACTCCGATCCTGACAAGTTCAAGAACGGACTGACCAAAGAAGAGCGGCGACTTGATAGCAACGGAAACCTTATTCAGAAGACGGTGTTCACATGGGAACCCGGTGGTCCAAACGCAGTTCCACGTCTGCAACAGACGGAGATTATCGATGAGCGCGGGCAAATCCTGAAAAGCGTTTACGATCAATACGGTGCCAACAATTCGGTAGGTCGCACGCGTGAGTATGATTACCCGGTTGCTAATCAACCGGCTGCCGTCTTTCGTACCACAGTCAACACTTTCCTCAGCTATAACGATGGAGATTTGGACCTGGGTCTGGAGAGTCCCGGCACCCTTATTCACCCGCGCCTGGTTAATTTGGTGACTTCTACTAAAGTATTTCAGGGTGAGGATACTGGGAATGTGCTGGCCGCCTATAGCGAGTTCAAATATGACGAATATGCCGAAACATTGAAAGCATATCCGCGTGATGGCTCAAGTAGTGGAGACCTATTTATTTTTGGCGAATCGCGCCAGCCAAATGGCATTACCGGCATCCTTCAATTCGCCGCTTTCTTCAGTCCATTGCCCCGCTCGACCACGACTGCAAACGGAGGCTTTGGGGAAAACTATTTCACCAAACGCGGCAATCTTACGAGTGTGAGCAAGTACGCGGATACAAGCAATCCATCCGCCCCGGCTGCGCCAATAGTCGAGAAGATGAAGTACGACATGGCAGGCAACGTGATCTCCTCGTCAAAGATTTGCTGTGAGGAACTGAGTTCAAACTTCGATAGCCTGGCAACTCAATTTGCCTTCCCCGTATCGCAAACTCGCGGCTCTGCCGACCCCAATTCGCTCCTGCGCATCACCACCAGCACAAGTTATGACCTGGCTGTGGGCTTGCCACTTTCAGTCACCGATGCCAATGGCCGTGAGACTAAAACGAGCTACTTCAGTGGCTCTTCCCGGCCGAAGGAGATCGTCTCAGCAACCGGCGCTCGCATCAGCTTCGATTATGACGATACGGCGATGAGAGTTGTTCAGACAACACGGCCTTCAGCGAATGGGCCAATTGCAGCCCAGACGACGAAATACCTGAACGGACTCGGCCAAGTGAAAAAGGAGGAAGCGCTAGCGAAAAAAGAGGAAGCGCCCGGAGCTAATGATGTTATCGATATTGTAGAAACGCTCTACGATCAATTTGGTCGTCCTTCAAAACAGTCTCTACCGTACCGAACGGGCCAGACTAAGCAGTGGCGCGAAACTATCTACGATCCCGCCGGCCGTGTATCTGAGCAATGGGAACCGACCGTGGAACTGCCCGATTCGGAAACCATCAATCCAAAAACGAAGTTCTTCTACAATGAATCCACCCGACCATCAGGCGCATCTAACGCGCCGGGTCAAACGACCCGCACCGTGGATGCCTGGAATCGCTGGCGTTGGGCGAGGCTTGACGCCGCGGGCCGGCTCGCGGAAGTGATTGAACCGAATCCAGCAGGTGGCGCCGGCTTGCAAACCAAATATAGCTACAGCGTGCTGAACAACCTTCTCAGAAGCGAGCAGGGCGATCAGGTACGCAGATTCCGTTATGACGCACTCGGAAGATTGACGCATCAAAAACTCGCGGAGACAGAAGCTACTCTGAACCTATCCGGGCAATGGGATACCAGCGGAGCCCCGGAAAACCGTTGGAGCGAAGTGTTGGTTTACGATAACCGTTCTAACCTTATTTCGAAGACAGACGCACGGGGGGTGAAGACTGTTTATAATTACAAAGACATCGGCAATAATGACGATCCCCTCAATCGTCTCCAATCCGTCAGTTATGATTTGGCTGGTGTGCCCGTCAGCCTCACTGTCGCAGCAGCCGCAACCGTCACCTATAAATATCGAACTAAGCCTTCTGCCTCCGCTCAAATCGATGTAACTCAAATCCAACAAGTCATAGCCGTGGGGGTAAATACAGAAGAGTACAGCTATGACAGTGAAGGCCGGGTTGAGAAGAAACGATTAACATTCGCGGGGCGACCTCAGCCAATGACGCTCACTTATGTTTACGACGCATTGGGTCGAATCACTGAGACTACTTATCCTGAGCAGTTTCACGACAACGTAAACAATCCTACGCGAAAGGCTGTCACACAAAGCTACGATGTTGCGGGCCGCATTGCGTCCGTCGTGGTCAATAACCTCACCTATGCATCACAGGCTGTTTACAACGCTTCGAGTCAAGTCACCTCACTAAAGATTGGTGCCGGAACAAATCAACTTACCGAGACCTATACGTATGAAGCTGATAGTGGATTTCTTTCGACCCAAACGGTGACTCGGCCGGGAAGTACTTTGCTGAGCCTACGGTACGACTACAGATACAACTATTGTGAAGGATCTGGGCTCTGCATGGTCCTGCCCGAGGGCTATAACTATACGAGTCAGGTAACCAGGGTTTCGGATCTTTTGACTGGTGTTAAGCAGCACTTCAACTATGACGAACTTGGCAGGCTGCGAAAGGCGGATCGCGGCAAAGTGGTCCAGCAGTCGCCTGGTTTGTTTAGATGGATAATGGACTCTGAACAAGTGTATGGCTACGACCGTTATGGCAATCGTACGAGCGTCACCGCCAGCACGGCCTCAGGCTTATCGCCTGTTCCCCAGGACGGGTTTCAGTCTTTATCGTTTGACTCAACCTCAAATCGTATTACCAGTGCGGGATTTACTTATGACCCGGCCGGGAATCAATTGCAGAACAACTCCGGTCAATCATTCCTCTATGACGCGGCAGGGCGACTGGTAAAGGTCAAAAATCAAACCGGCAGTACGACTCTTGCGACATATACATATGGGGCCTCGAATCGCCGATTGATCACGCAGACCGGGACTGAGACCTCTACAGACAAGACTTACTATATTTGGGAGGGTAATTCCGTAATTGCCGAATACATTGAGCAGACCTCGGCCACGATGCCGAAGTGGGCCAGGAACTACATCTATCTCGGCGGACGACTTATCGCCACGGAAGCGCCGAATAGCTCAGGTGAAATAGTTCAATACCATCATCCCGATCAGTTGAGCACAAAGCTCGTCACAAACAACCTCGATACGAGTTACTTTACTCAAGCCAACTTGCCCTTCGGTACGGCACTCGAAGCTGAAGCTACTGGCGTCGGCACAACTAATCGACGTTTTACAAGTTACGATCGCAGTGGTACCACGGGACTCGATTACGCTATCAACCGCCATTACGATCCGCGTCAGGGTCGCTTCACTCAACCGGATCCGTTAGGCATGGCTGCCGCGAGCCTCGCTGACCCGCAGAGTCTCAACATGTATTCATACGTTGGAAACGATCCGGTGAATCGAGTAGATCCCGACGGGCAGTTTTGGGGCGCGCTGTTTCGATTTATAGCGGGGTTGTTCATTAATCTAAAACCGAACGTCATAAATGGTTCTTTCAGCTATCGCAACGTGCCGCCAGTTTCCGTATCGTTTACACCGAACTTTCAGAATATTGGATTTGGGTTTGCAGGTATCGGTTTCAGTTTACGAAGCAATGGACACTGGTTGCCAGCCGTTCTTGGCCCACGTGCTTCCTTAGATCCACAGAACTCGTATGATCCCCGCGTGGATTTCAGAGACTATGCTTTTCAGCTTGTGACCAATGGTCAGCGGGATGATTGTCAAAAATTGGCACTCTTAGCCTTTAAGGCCGGACAGGTATTTTCTGGTAGTGTTATTGGTGGACTTCTGGAAGGATTAACCGAGCGATCAGGATTAACAGGCGATTCTGATCGAAACTTCAGAGTAGGCGTACTGCAACGTGATCCGTTTTTCGGTGGTGGCTTTAGCGACGACGGTTTTATTCGAATGTTTCAAGACCCCCCTCAAAATCGGTTTAGAAATCAAGTTAGACATTTTGTAGGTTGGTTTGCCGCCGGGGCGTTCTTAGGACCTCGTGGAGCACGCAGAGCACTATATAATGAAGAGGGAACGAATAGTATGAGCAACGCGGACGTTGCATTAGGAATGCAAGCCATAAACATGGGTTATCACTTCTCTAAGAACCCGGACCATAGAGCTCTAGCGCGAGGTATCTGGCGCGATGTCTGCGGGCGTTCTGGTGAATTAAACTTGCCTTAGATTTTGTTGTCGTGCCAGATTGATTCTATCCTCATGCGAGGTGGCGCCGAAAGCCTATGCTAAATTTACCGCTACCTAACGAAACGATGAAGCATGGACCAACAAAGTTTGTGACTATTTTTTTAGTTGTAGTTTTGGCCCTTGCATGTGACTCAAAAGACAAACCTATTGTTGATCGCGCGGAAATTAACGCTCCGACCTTTACCATGCGCATTACGGAGTTCGAAGAAAAGCGTTTTCCACTCTCGAAGTTTTGCTATGTCTTCGAAGTCAAACCTAGTGGATCAACTGAATGGATGATGGTTATGAACGCGACGACAGATGACGATGTTCCGATTCCCCGTGATCAAGTTCGGGTCATAAGCAAAGAGGCCGCTTACGTGTTTATGGGGGACAAATATGCCGTTACGAGAAACGGAGGGAGGGCCTGGTCCGTTTGGAATGTCAACGATTCTATCGGTAACGTTGAGTATCCGGGACAGTTCTTCATCAACGAAGTTCGTATTAATTCTGATGGAACGGGTACGATAGTTTTGGTTTCACGCTCTACCGACCGACAGATTTTGCAATTTAGGACTAACGATTTTGGCCAGAGTTGGCGACAATAATAGGATTGCTGGAATTTGAAGTTTCATCAAACGTGGATGCTGAGCGGCTAAGCCCATCAACACCCGTGCGCGGCCCCTGTATTGCCTCTTGACGGTAGAAACGAAAATCTTAGCAGCGAGAACACCAAACTAGTGTTGAAAGCGTGTCAAGCGAGATCGATAAACTGTGAAGATTAAGACGATCTCTATAGTTGTCTTGGCGCTACTGTTTTTCTTAGCGGTCGGGGCGACTAATTAGTCCAGACGTAACCTGAAACACGAGCGCGGGCGGTGTCGCGCATCTCTTCTATTCCTATTCGAAGATTTACCGTCTGACGCATGCCCAGCAAAAGTGAACGTTGAGTGCGTCTGTCCTCAAGTGTACCGACTGAGAAATTGTGCAAGAAGAATTTATTGAGACAAACTTGTGACAAGACCACAGCGAAACTAGGCTGAATTGGTAAATACATGGACCGGGCTTTTCGGCTTTTCCTATTTACTCGGTTGCCCAAAAAGTCAAAGGTCTGCCGAAAAGACTTATTCCCGAGATTAGATCGATTCGCAGTTTATACCGAGAGAGCAACGTTACAGTAGGCTTCTGCCGCCTAGTAGCCATGCAAGTGGGCGGAATTGGTTGATCTGTGTCGCGTTGCTCTAGGGGCAAGGGTGAGGGGCCTTAGAGGGACAATAAGGGCGACTCTCCCGCTCTTTGCCTTGTTTTAGATAGGGTGCAGGTTCTTTGTCCATCGGCGTACTGACAAACGCTCAGTATCCCCTGTACAAAGGCCAGACCCGATACTCCCTGTTTATTCTGAAGACCCTCGTTGCAGGTTTTTGGGGAAAGACTTGGGGCGAGGAAAAGAACGATCAACGGGGGTTTTGGGCGACGACCTAAGGGGAAAAGGGGAGTCGCCCTTTTTATATAAGCGGCTGTCTTGACTGTCTCAACTTCTACAGGGCGAGTAGGATTCCAACTTGTAAGGCACACGGTGCAAGGAACCACCAATCGCTACGAGCGCACCATACTTCGCATAAACTCAATATCAAGTTAACCACTCGGCAGCACTATAAAACAGACAAAGGCAACACAGGCAATCTCAATTAGAGTAGCTATAAGCAACGGCTTTTTGCCGCGTATGCTAGGCTAAAAGTAGACCTAGTAGGAATCCCATTGTCAATCTCCTCGTTGTACACGAATAGAAACAAGTAGCACCTTCCGCTACCTGGTTTTCGTGGCCTCATGCGGCTAGGTTTAGTGGAATCCAGATCCTATCGGCTCGTGATAATCCGTACCCGTATGGCTTACATTGAGACCGATTTGAATTGTTGCAAGAAACTGAGCATTTCTGCGGTCGGGGACAGGAAAAAGTTGCGAAGAGTGTCCCGTATGGGCTACCAATTCCTTCTCCAATCCAACCGCGTGGCGCAGCAAAAACTAGCGAAGAGTGTCCACTGTGTGCTACCACGATCTGACGAAGGTCACTTGGATTGGATTCAGCGGCTTTTTTCGCCACGTCGTGCATCGCAAAGCGATCTCTCTAGCGGGCGCAGAGAATATCAACATTATCGCCGCTTTGGATCTGACGTGCTTGACAGTGGCTTCCCGATAGTTATCCAGATTCGGATATATATATATAGGTCGATGCCTTCTTCCCTCATTTAACTTGGCGAAGTATATTGCCCGGCATGAGCTTCACATTTGAGTGGGATGAGGAGAAGGCTTCTGAAAACCTGACAAAGCACGGAGTGTCATTCTCTGAAGCCTCGACAGTTTTTGCAGATCCCCTGTCGCGTACAATTCTCGATCCTTTACATTCCGAAGAAGAAGAGAGACTCGTTATCCTCGGCCAATCAGGCTTGCAACACACCTTGGTTGTGGTGCATACCTATCGTGTTGAGGTAATAAGGATCATTAGCGCTAGACCGGCGACAGCACGTGAAAGAAGAGATTATGAGCGAGGAAAAGAATGAGGAAGTAGAAATGCTCGATGAGTACGATTTCAGCAATGCAGTCATTGGCAAGTACGCAAAGCAATATGCAGAAGGCACCAATATCGTGGTCCTTGAGCCGGATGTCGCTAAAGTTTTTCCCGATTCGGCCGCTGTCAATCAAGCTTTGCGACAACTCATCGAACAGCGCTCACGTTAATTCGACGCGGAGTGCCAGGGATAGTAACCCTACAATGTAGCCAAGAGGCGGCGGTCGATGGTTTATCGGCAACGTTTGACCTCCAAGACTCGCGTGCGCCAAAAGCTATCAAGGTTTACGGAGATCATAATCGCTGATGTTGCCATGCGAAGTTTGCCCGTATGCGCTACCAACGATATGAAGAAGGTCCTGTCTTACTCTAGCGGCCTTCTTTTGCCAAGAACCCAACCAAAAACACAACAACCGCGGGTTGATCGAGGCGTCCAGCATTTCTCACAGTTACGAAAGGAGTCCCAATGTTTGATTGGTTCCGACGACTCTTTGGCCTTCCTCCAAGTGTTCCTCGCGTCGCAACTGACACAAGCCCGCGCAAAATGTATTCGGTCCTGCGACATAACGCCCTTCTAAGTCGCAGGGTTGACTGCGGCCCGGATGCGCCTTCTCCCGAGTCAACTCCGGCGTTTGCTCTTCTCATGGAGCTGGGCTATCCAGGAGTTACCCTGACTGTAGCGGCTTTCGCCGGAGGCGCGACGAGCCTCTACATGAGTAACTCCTACTTCGTTGTAGGGGGCGAATTCCACCAAGACGTTTTGCGAGCTAACACGAAGTTCATCGAGACAGCGAATCGTCTCCTCGATCATTTCGTCCCTCGCGAATCATTCCCGATTCCGGAAACATGGGCCATCAACTTTTACGCTCTTACTGACACAGGCATTCTCGGCGGGCATGTCGCGATAACCGATCTCGTCAACGACCGGCATGCACTATCTCCTTTATTCCGCGTGGGCCAGGAGCTGTTTCAACAATTGCTTTTGCTCGCCAAGGCGAAAGAGACAGAAGAGTTGCTGGAAATGGCCTCCGCCTACGACTCGGCTATCGCTGCACGTCCAGGCGACGCCTACCTACATTGCGAACGAGCGGAAGCTTTCGCCCAACTTCAACAGTTTGATAAGGCGTTGGCAGATTACGACAAGGCCATTTTCCTTAAGCCTAACGACTCTGCTCTCTTCATCGGCCGCGGACATCTTTACGCCAGCATGGGCGATTTGACTTCATCGCTCGCAGACTTTGACCGGGCCATCGCGTTGAATCCAAAAGATCCGATGGCGTATAGCAATCGTGGTGCGTCCTACTCGAAGTCGGGCAATGTTCCGCGCGCTCTCGAAGATTACGCTCTGGCAATCCAGTGCGAGCCACGTTACGCCAACTCCTATGCGAACCGCGCCTACGCTTATTTCAAGCTGGGTATGTACGAAAAGGGCATCGCGGATTGTGATCAGGCACTTTCTCTCAGGCCTGATCATGCAAACACCTACAACAATCGCGGACACTGCCGTGCCGGGTTAGGTGACGATCACGGCGCCATCGCCGATTTTGAAATGGCACTAAGACTGGCCGACTGTTCGCGCGAGGTGATCGAAGAAGCTTTGGGTGGCCTGGAAGCCATCGCCCGAAATATGGCCGCCAGGTCTGATTCACCCCAGAATCCTATACAGTCCGCGAAGGCAGACTAGAAGTGCCATAGCAAGTCGACTTGAAATAGAAATCACCGTTGGGACATAACAGTTTGCTGGAGCTCCAACTCGCGCGACTTTAATCGCCGCAAATTCAGGCGTGACAGCCCGAGCTCCGGACACCCAACTTCTGGAGAATTATCATGAACAAGTATCAGCTAGAGGTGACTCTTTTAGATCCGGCCAACGAGCCAGTCGAGGGCGCGACGATCACGGCCGAGCCGGAGGCGGCGGGCGACATCGCCACCGCAGCATTCGACGCAGACCGACAGACCTATTATTTCAACAGCCTTCGCCCAGGTTTCTTCCGCCTCACTGTTCGCTCCGCAGGTTTTTTGGACCAGTCTTCGCGCGTCCAGGTGCAGCCGAAGCCTACGTCGCTGACCTTTTCCCTTGTGCCGCAAGACGCCGCCTATACCTTCCGCGGCGAGTCACGCGTGCCTTATCAGTCTCAACCGGATCGGCTGGGTATCATCCCCGCGCCCGGCGGTGCTGCACCGGCCGACAACACCGATTCAGTCGGGCAATCGTTAGATAACTTGCTTAGTTCGCTGGGTCTAGTGCCTATGGCGTTGGGCTCGCCCAACGAAGATGCCATAGGGGAAACCCCGCGCCGCCAATCGGTTCCTGGGGCGATGATTGTGCAGCGGCAGAACCAGTTCGACTCGATGGATAGCGGAGCCGCTAACAACGACTTAAGTGTTCTGCGGCAGAGCCCGCTCGTGGAAGCAGCCGGTCCACTCTTCAATCAATCTGAAGAAGGTTTCACTGTCTTCACGAACCGCCTGACAGTTCGCTTCCGTCCCGAGGTAACAAAAACCGAGGTAGAGCAGTTACTAAACAACGAGAATTTGAGCATTCTTGACACGCTGCCTTATGCCGCCAACGCGTTTCTCACCGAGGCCCCACCGAGCATCGGCGAGGGCATCAACAGCATCGCCCAACGCTTGGTGAACACCGGGCGCGTCATTTACGCGGAACCGAATCTCGCCGAAGCACCCGAACTGGATCAGATCATTCCCAACGACTTTCTCTGGCCCGGCGTCTGGGATCGGCAACTGGTTGGAGCGCCTGATGCATGGCAGCAACTTCACAACAGCCACGGCGTCAACAGCCAGTTCGGAAGCGCCGAGGTCATCATCGCCGTTGTCGATCAAGGCATTAAGTCGAGCGGCGGCGTGCCCGAAAATCCCGATTTTCAGGGCACCGTTTCGAACAATAGTGACAAGACGTTCCGGCTTTTCGATTTCAGGCAGATGGCCGCGCATAACGACAATCCACTTGGTGACCATGGTGTCGCTTGCGCGGGTGTTGCCGCGGCATTGGCAAACAACCCGCCGGGCGCCGCTGTCGGCACCGGCGTGGCTGGCGCAGCGCCGAATGCGAGACTCATCGGCCTCATCTTTCCGTCCGCCGAAGCCGCGATACACCAGATGTACATTTGGGCAGCGGGCCTTGACGCGCGGAGCACCAATCCCAACTTCCCGCCGCAACTTCCTCGCGGCGCGGATATCATCACGTGCAGCATCGGCTTCGGGTCAGGCTCGCCACTTCCGGGGAGCGCCCGCGACATGTTCGACCACATCACAACCCGAGGGCGCAACGGTAAAGGCTGCCTCGCTCTTTTCTCCGCGGGCAACAATAACCTGAACATCGAAAACTTCCGCCCCTATGGTTCGTACGAGCGCAGCTTCTCGTGCGCGGCTTCGAGTCTCGACCCGGCGCGACGCGAGATGCGGGCCGGTTACAGCGGTTGGGGCAAGGTCGCATGGTGCGCGCCCAGTAACAGTGGAATCCCGACATCCCACAACCCGCCGGCTAGTTTTGCGACGTGGACGGCAAGTTTCCTGAATGACGGAAATCTTCCATCTGCCGCAACTGCGGTTACAGCGCTGATCGACATTGCTAACCCCGGCGATAATCGAATCAGAGTTTCCTCGGTCGCCGGGCTAAGCGTCGGTTCGCACCTTCTCGTCGGCGATCCAGGAGTAGACGGCAGTGAACCTGTCACAGTTATCGGCACGCCCAACAGTACTACTGGGTTCGTTCCTGTTAGCATGCTGCGGAACCCACACGCCGTGGGAGATCCAGTTGCCGCCGGCGATGCCCATCACAAGAACGACTTTGGCGGAACCTCTTCGGCGACCCCACTCAGTGCCGGCATCTGCGCGCTCGTCCTCTCCGCCCAACCGCGTCTGACTTGGGTCGAGGTACGTGAGATTTTGCGCTCGACGGCAGTCAAGTTTGACACTGCGAACACCGATCCCATCGGCCGCTGGCTGGACGAGAACGGCGACCCTGTAACTGTCTCTGGCCTGGATCCGGTCTTTAGCCGATGGTACGGCTTCGGCCGGCTCGATGCCGATGCCGCCGTCCGTGCGGCGTTAGCCTACGACTTTCCGAGAGACTTGATGATTCGCAAGACGCTTGAAGACACAGGTGAGACGCCGTCGGCCGATTCCGCCGACAGTCCTGACGTGTGGGTGCGGAACACCGATCCGGCGCAAGACCAGGGCGCGCTCCCCAACAGCTACGATGACGCGGGGCCTCATCAGCCCCCGGTGAACACTGGTGGGCGCTGGATTTACGCGCGGGTGAAGAACCGCGGCACGCAGCCAAGTCTCGATGCGTGGGTGCGGTTCTACGTCGCGTCGTCTAGCGGCCTTCCGTTTGAACATCCGGCCGACTGGGAGCCACGAAACGGCTTGTCCAATCAGAGCGCAGGCAATTGGGAACGTGGCACATATCTAATCGGTGAGGTCGCCCTGCCACGCATCGAAGGTGGCGAGCACATCATCGTGAACCTTCCATGGCCTGACGCGTTGATGCCGCCTGACGTTGCACCCGACGGTCAGCCATGGAACCCACACATCCTCGTGGAAGTGACACCGCATGATGGTCCGCTCGAGGGAGCGCTCATTCACGAGAATAACAACCTCGCTGAGAAGGGACTGGCTGTAACGGATGAACTCTCCCTTGTCGGTCACGAAGCCAACTCAGCGAATTCGTAAACAACAGTGGTGAGCCGTTGCCCTCAACGGGCCGGATCGCCAAAACAAAATAGCTGGGAGCGTCATCGACGTTCCCAGCTATTTTTGTTTCCTATTGAATTCCGCGACTGAAGCGGGTTCAAGGTCTCGGCAGCGATACGTTCTGAAGGGTGTTTTGGACCACCTGGGCGCTGAGTCCCCAGAGGAAAAGTCCGAGGTAATCGTATATGCCGCCAACACCAAAGTTCGGGCCGTTGTCGATGTAAAGGCTCTTCAGTCCGATGAGTGTCAGCAGGAACAGCAGGAGGAGAAAGAAGATCGGCCGCAACACCCAAAAGCGAGCGCCAGCGCCGATGAGATCAGAGCCGGCGAGCCAGGCCAGTACGCGCTCCGGACGTCCCGGCTGCGGGGCTGCTGGAACGTTGAAGACCTTGGCGGCATCTTCCCCGGTCGCCTTCGCCTCCAGCACGGAATCGAGGGCACTATCAAAGCGAATCGTGTCCGTCTGCGCAGCCCGTAAACTCTGCTCGATCTCTGAGATGATTTGCGCGCTTTTGGCGGCATCGTCCTTCAACAATGTTACGGTAGCCTCCTCAATACTCGTCAAAATCGTCGTTTTCAGGTTTTGGTCCGTGAGCCGCAATGCCTCCTCCTTCAGCGCCTCGAGCCTGCGAAGGAGCCGCACAGTTACTTCCAACTTATCGAGTTCCTGAGTGAGAACCAGCTCGGTTTCCCTGCCCGACTCGATCCGTTCTTTAAGCTCATCGAGGTCCCTGATCAATAGGTTTCGGTCGCCATCCGAGCGTAGCCCGAAAACGGAATCCTGTATGCGGAAGAGCCGCTTCAGGAGCTTGACCTGCAAGAGCGCTTCAGGCGTGGACATGTTCTTGATTATTCGTCCGACAATGACGCCGATGAGGAGCACGACGAGCGGCCACCAGGGGGCTCTGCGAACGTTGAGCGTATAGGCGACCACGGCGGGAGAGTCCGTGCCCACCAAACCGAAACGCACCCCGCCGACGTAACTGTCCGGTGGAATAGCGTCGCGGTTAACAATCTCCAGTTCGATAGGCACTTGATGGCTGGAAGGTAGACACTTGTCCCCGCAGTCGGGCGGATCTTTTCTCACGATAATTGGCCGCACATCCTTCTCGGTGAGAATGTGCCCCGACCTCTCGCCGCGGAGGGTAACCTCCTGTTCGTCCACCTTCACGTTGCCCACCGTCTGGTTGTCAAGGAGAAAGCCGCGTTTGTTCCCGATGAGATTCTGCGGCAGCCAGCCCGACCAACTGCATGGAAATATCCCGCAATGTGCGACGTGCGCCGACGAGCCAGTCGGCGGGCTCACGACTATTCTGGGTCCCACTTGCAGCGTTAGCTTGACGACCTGCGCGTCGGCTTCCGTCTGCTCGGGCAGCCAGAACTTGATCGTGCCCGTGTACGTGCCCGCGCGCGTGACGTTGTTGACCGTTACGGCCACGTCCATCGTCTGGCCTGGTTTCAGCGAAGCGGCGGCGACACTCACATTTCCGCGATCGATGACCTCGTTCGAACCCTCCTTGGTCAGATCGGAGCGCCTGTTTTGAATCGTCTTGGCATCCGTTCCCGTACCGCCCGTGAGCGTGAGCGTCACGTGGCGCGTAAAGGGGGTCGCGCCGGTGCCGAGTGTGCCGCTGATGTTGAGAGTCGAATCCACGGTAAGCGTCTGCGCATGTGCGGCAGCCGGCAACCAGAGGAGCAGGACAGCAAGTAGTGGAAGTGTTCGAAGTATACGCATGACTGTCTCCAAAAGGGGCCGCGGGCGCCCCTTGTCGGTAAGTTTTGATTAGGTTGATTAGTGCCGCTGAGTAGGAACGTGGACCAGGGGCCAGTCTCAAGTTCTCCGCGACATCCGGTTCCCAGCTCTGTTTCCTCGCGAAGAAGGAGCGGGAGTGCCACCTCCGGCCACATTGGTCGTGCCGGAATTGCCCGAGTTGGGCGCGAATTCAACACTGAAGGTGAAGCGCGTCGCGTTGGGCGGGAGTTTCGCGTGAATTTCTGACGCCGAACCGGAAGTATCGACACTGACGGCCGGCATGTCGGCGACACTCGTTACTGACGCCCTGGCCAGCGCGAAGTCCTCATCGAATTCGTTTGTGCTTGCATCATCGACGACGCCGCGAGTCAGACTTATGACTGGAGCATGAGGACCGAATGTGATCGTCACGAGCCCGTTGCGATCAGAGCGTACCCAGTCAATCCGTTCGCGGTTCTCGTCGAGCAGTTCGAGAATGTCCGGATGCGGGTGGTGGCCGACGGCGTTTCCGAGGCTGATGCCGTAGAGTGCTGAGTCGCCGTGCTCCTGCATTATCTCCTCGGAGAAGGCGTTGTCGCTGCCGTGATGACATAGCTTGACGAAAGCATAGGGAGCGTCGGCGCTGATATCGGCGCGCATTTGGGCGACGCCGTCAATGAGGAACTGGCTCTCAACTTGCGGGTCGGCGAACTGCATGTCGCCGCCGAAGATGACGCGCTGCCCGCTGAACTGAAAGCTCGTGACGATGCTCTGGAGATTGATGGCTCCACGATTCGGCGGAACGTCGTCAGTAGGCGTTGCAAGGCCGCGGTAGAGGTTGGCCACGTCCACCGGCGAGTCTACGGCGAAAAGATCTTCGAGTTCTTCGAAGACGGCATCGTCGGTCTGCTGAACGAGGCGCCGGCACTCTGCCAGATGCTCGGCCGTTGGGCCAATGACTTTCAGCCCGACGCTCTGGAAATTGCTCATGAGCTGGTCCATTTTCTGCGCGTCTTCGGCATTGCCGAGGCGGACGACTGTTGTGCCCAGTTCGCCGAGCCGCCGGATCATCATCCGGTAGCGCGTCTCCAGGTTTCCGAGATTATCGATGAACAACGTCAGATCTTCATCCGGCATGTCGGTCCGGTCGTGCTCGTGCAGCGCCTCAGCCACGCTTCGCATGCGCCCGGGTTGCAGGGCGAACACGTTGTCCGTGTCGCCAGGGTCCCCCCAGCGATTTCGCGGGTCGGCCAACAGCGCAAAATCAGCGGTCAGATTACCTTGGGCAACGAGGTGCGGCAGGGATCCGATGTGGTCGTCGTGTGGGTGCGTGACGATGATCAGGCTGACGTGCACCGCCGCGTCCTGGTCGAGCAGTCTCCGAAGCTGCGGCAGGATTATTTCGGCGTCGTTGCTATGGCCGCCGTCGATAAGCACTGATACTTCGCCGAACTGGCAGAGGAGGCAGTCGCCGAACTTGTGCGAGTTGCCCGAGCCTATATCGAGAAGATGAATCTTGAAAGTCGCGGCCGCGTCCGCGGCGCCGCCGGTGTCGTTTTGCGTCATCGTTAACTCTCCTTCATATGCCCACAAGTCGGGGTCGTGGTTTGGAAAATTTCGCGGCGCTGAAGACTCACGCGCTCGGACTGTCGTCAGCGTAAAGGTCGCGCTTGACGACTGGCCGGAAGCGCATGTCGGCAACGCGTGCCCGTTATCCATTACGCTCACCTTCATATGCTGAAAGTGAGAAAAGTATTTCAAGCCCCACTTCAACCTTTCACTTGTGATTTTGCTTCTTTGTGGCGACGCTGAGGCGTATGATTGCGGGCATGCGTTCGGTTTTGGTTTTGATTGGGATGGGGCTGGTGCTGGTTGAGTCGGGCGGTACGGTTAAGTCCGCTCGCAGGCCCGAGGTTGTCGTCTCTGCCTCGACAGCTTCAACCGCCAGAGCGCGGGTCGATTTTGACACTCAATTAAAACCAATCTTTCAATCGAAGTGTATGCCATGTCATTTCAATGGTGGGCAGATGTACGATCAGTTGCCGTTCGACAAGCCGGCGACGATCAGAAAACTCGGAACCAGACTGTTCACCAGAATCAAAGAAGAGAACGACCGTCGCTTGATCGAAGACTTCCTCACGCAGTCACCCTAAAATCAGAATTCAAAGCAAAAAATTGAATAGCCACAAAAAAGCACAAGAAGCACAAAATCGTTCTGTACGGTCGTGGATTGGAGTTTTGATCGTTGTTCTGTTAATTCCGGTAAGCAGCTGCGCTCAGGCGGATGAGACGAGTCGCTCGTGGAATCAGCCGGTCAAGCCATTTCGCATAATCGGCAACCTTTATTATGTGGGCGCTTACGATGTCAGTTCGTTTTTAATCGTCACCTCCGAGGGGCACATTCTTCTCGACAGCGGCCTGGTTGAAACCGTGCCGCAGATTCAGAAGAACGTTGTTCAGCTTGGGTTTCGTCTGGAGGATGTGAAAGTTCTCATCAACAGCCACGCGCACTACGATCACGCGGGTGGCCTGGCGTTGTTGAAACGATTGACGGGCGCAAAGTTGATGGCGAGTGAGGCGGACGCCGCGCTTCTTGCAGCAGGCGGCAAAGGCGATCCTAATTTTGGTGACAGGTTCGTTTATGAACCAGTCAAAGCAGATCGCATTTTGCACGATGGCGACAAGGTGGAGTTGGGCGGCGTCACGATGGTGGCTCGCCTGACGCCGGGTCACACAAAGGGGAATACGACCTGGACCATGACTGTGAACGACGGCGGCAAACAATACAACGTCGTCTTCGCCGGCAGCGCGTCGGTTCCGGGTTACAAACTCGTCGATAATCCTAACTATCCGGGAATCGTTGCAGACTACGAGCGAACATTTCAGGTATTAAAGAGCTTGCCGTGTGACATATTTCTTGGACCACACGGAAATTTCTTTGATTTGATCACGAAGTCGAAGCTTCTCGAACAGGGCAACAAATCAAACCCATTCATTGATCCACAAGGTTACAAACGTTATATAGAAGACACCGAGAAGACCTTCCGGAAAGAGCTAGAGCGACAAAGAAAATAGCGTCACAAAGAAGCACAAGAAGCATCGTCGTTATTGCTGCGGGGCTGGTCGTCGCGGCGATGATCGTGTTGCTGCGCTTCGAGGGACGGAGCTTTATTTGTTCGTGTGGACATTTCGCGATCTGGATTGGTGATTGGTGCAGCTCAAACACGTCGCAGCAGTTGCTCGATCCTTACAGCTTCACACACATCCTGCACGGCTTTCTGTTCTTTTGGTTAATGTTGCTGCTATTCAAGCGAATGCCGGGCGCGTGGCAAATCTGGCTGGCGTTGTTACTGGAGAGTGCGTGGGAAGTTTTTGAGAACACAAGTTTTGTTATCAACAAGTACCGCACTGAAACCGCTGCGCTCGGTTATCAGGGCGACACGATTGTCAATTCACTTGGCGATCTCGGCTGCGCTTTGGTGGGTTTTCTCGTTGCGCGAAAGCTCGGCTGGTGGCGCTCGTTAATTGTCTTCCTGTTGGTGGAACTAGTCTTAACCTTTTGGATTCACGATAGCTTGCTGTTGCAGATCCTGATGCTGGTGCGTCCAATTGAAGCGATCAAGTTCTGGCAGTTGTGTCACTAGTTTGTGGTGCTGGCGCTCGTTGCAGGCACGATCACGCGGTTGTTGAGATCTTTTAGCGCGGCGCGATTCTTCTCACGCAACTCCACGGCACTGCTTCCCACTTGAATCCCAACCGACTGCGACAACGCGATCTTTTTGAACGTTGCGTACGGAATCTTCATTTCCAATATTTCGACTTTCGTCTCCCACGTGCCCGGTCGATTGGCGCTCACCGGAGTCATGCGACCGAGTTTCAACGTTTCTGCGTCAGTCACAATTGTCAGATCTCTTTGATCGGGTGGATGAAGATGAACCCAGTCTTTGTTTTCAAACACTACTTGTAGCATCACGTGGCGCACGTAGTTGACCTGCGTTCCGGGGCAGTGCAATGAAACTTCGATACTCACGCACGCATCCTTGAACGTGTCTTTCAAACCGTCGCAATTGACTTTCATCTTCCGCAAGCGCATCACGGTCTCGTAGTTAAAGCCGTCGTATTTGGTCTCAATCTTGCCACCGTGCTTCACGGGTTCTGCCGGTGTTTGCGGGATTACTCTGGTCGGTTGAGCCAAAAGGATGGCAGCGCAGCCGAAAACAAGCAGGATCGTTTTCATAAAACTTCTCCAATTTCCAGGTTCAATTGTCGAAAACTGAGGTGAAGATTTGGGGCGAACCCGCGGGAAGGCTCACAAGCAAAATAGCGAAGCGGGCGAGGCTGTGTCAATGAATTTGTGCTTTGAGCTTGGCACTTTGTACTTGGTAGGCTTTATGATTTGGCAAAGCACAAAGTACTAAGTACAAAGCACTAAGCTTGAGGACGAACATGACATCTTCATCCGATGCCCTTACCGAACGCCTCCGCCAGGCGAACGAAGAATTCACACGCCATTATCCGGGTGAGAGCGGCCAGCGGCAGCCGGTACACACCGTCTACGGGGGCGCGCACCTGTTTAAGTCTGACACGGCTAAGCGCCTTGGTTCGCTGGCAAGGCGTTCCCTCGATCAGTTTGCGCCAGATTTTCTGAGTTTCGCGCGTGCGGTGGAATTGCCCGGCTTCGACGAGCTTCCGGATTCAATGGACGAAGCAAACGAGCTCGTTTCCTTTCTTAAAAACGAGCCCGAACGCGCGCGCAAAGAGAACAAGGGCGCGTGGCTGGCGCACACAATCTACCGTCGCGTCGTTGAAAAACTTCAACGCGAACCGGTCGAGGACTTTCGCATCGATTTTGAAGACGGATACGGCAATCGTCCGGATGATGAAGAAGACGGTCACGCGGTATCGGCCGCTGCTGAAACGGCGGAGGGCAATAAGAATGGCAGTCTGCCGCCGTTCATCGGCATTCGTATCAAGCCATTTAACGAGGAATTGCGGGCACGGAGTTTTCGCACGCTCGAGATTTTTGTCTCCACACTCGTCGATCTCAACAAAGGTTCGTTGCCCGACAACTTCGTCGTGACGCTGCCGAAGATCACGATTCCGGAACAGGTGTCGGCACTCGTCTCTTTTCTTGCGCAACTTGAAAAGGACACTGATCTTCCAGAAGACAGTTTGAAATTCGAGATGATGATCGAAACTACGCAGTCGATCATCAATCATCGAGGACAGATCAATCTCCCGTTGTTGCTTGCAGCCGCGGAAGGTCGTTGCGTAGCGGCTCACTTCGGTACCTACGACTACACTGCCGGGTGCAATATCACAGCGGCTCACCAGCACATGCTGCATCCCGCCTGCGACTTCGCGAAGAACATGATGCAGGTTTCGTTTGCCGGCACCGGCATCTGGCTTTCCGACGGTGCGACTAACATCATGCCTGTTGCCCCGCATCGTTTCACGGAAGGTGGACCACCGTTGACGGCGGCGCAGATCGAAGAGAACAGGGAAGTGGTCCATCGAGCATGGCGGCTGCACTACGATCACGTTCAGCATTCACTCACGAACGCTTTTTACCAGGGCTGGGATCTACATCCGGCACAACTGCCGACGCGTTATGGCGCGGTCTATGCATTCTTCCTCGAGAGTCTGGAGGCCGCGTCTGAGCGTTTGAAAAACTTTGTCGAGAAGGCTGCGAAGGCTACGCTCGTGGGCGACGTGTTTGACGACGCAGCGACGGGACAGGGACTACTGAATTATTTCCTCCGTGTGATTAACTGTGGGGCGATAACTGAGGCCGAAGCGCTCCAGTTATCGGGATTGACCCTGCCGGAGTTACATTCAGCATCCTTCGTAAAGATTCTGGCCCTGCGAAACGTACTGTAGGGGCGGCCCTCCGTGGCCGCCCGTGGTTTTGATCATGTTCGCCAAACTCGAGGCCATCGCTTCT
>DATEIS010000428.1:0-8327 GCA_035278765.1 Pyrinomonadaceae bacterium
CCACTTCGTTCGATCGTTGCCGATCATGTAGTTCACTTTTCCTTGCAACTCCTGCTCGCCACTCACCTGAGCGTTCGCATCAGCGCCGGCGAGTTTCATGCGCAATGTTGAAGTTTTCTTGTCGGTGTTGCGCAAAGAAAATACTGCTTCGGTGGGTGTTAGAAAGAGTGTGTAGCCTTTGCTGCGGGAAAGAAATTTGACTGCTTCGGCTGATTGCCCCTGGTTGCGTTCAAAGCTCAAGGGCAGCTTGCCGTAATTCTCAGTGGCGCTCATTTTTAACTGAGCTTCACTGCTCGATGCTGTTTTTGTTTTCGAAGGCACCGTCGCGCGTGGTTTTGCAACCACACGTGGCAGCATCGACATGGGCAAGGTCCACAACAGCAACAGCATAGGGATGATTTTGATCGTCTGGGCGGTTTTCATCGGGGATCTCCTTTCAAGAGATTAATGTGGGTGAATGGGGGCAGATGAGCAGTAATCCTTCCGGCGTCTCACTCGAGTGCACCACTCCGGACTCGGCCCAGTGAAAAATCGTGCGGGAGTTCACATGAGCAAAAATCGCAGCGTCATCGACGTTCAACATTTCGACCTGCCGTGAGCATGAGGAACACCAGGCGGTTCTCCGGCGGCGGTTAACAATGACCAATCTTTCTGTTTCGACAGTGATTTCAGTTCGGGTTTTCATGTTGTCTCCAATGGGCCACGGATTGCGCGGATCTGTGTAAATCGATTTTCACGGATCCGGACAATCCTTGGACCAGCACGCGGAACAAAACCTGCGGATGGAAAAGCGCAGTTGGCGGCACAAGGATGTTGAAGGCTCGCATCAACACCCGACGCACAATCACTGAGTGCGTGGAGAGTTGGATCACCTGGTCCATGTATCGATGCATGAACCTCGTCATCGCCGTCGGCGCTCCACCTTCGGTTTCGCGATAGCGATAGTCTTCACCGGTCGCCAGCATCCACGGCGCCTCGTTTACTTTTGCGAGTTGCTTTTGAAACCGTCGCGACAGACCAGTCAAACTTCCATCCGGATGTAGTCGCCGTTGCTCGATTAGATTTTTCTGCAACGTCACCGCGCCGAGTGACGCGATCGTCATGCCCTGACCGTAGACAGGATTGAAGGCGCAAACCGCATCGCCGAGGAGCAGAAAGTTGTCAGGCAGTTCTGCGTTTTCGAAGCGGCGTATTCGATTCTGTGTGGCGCGGTGAGTCTTTATCGGTGAGATGGGTTCTGCCGAGCGCATCGCGTCGTAGATCGTTGAAACGGGAAGGCTGCGCGCGAACTCGAGAAAGCCTTCTTCATCGCTGGGTGGATGATCGCCGCCGCCACCAGTCAACGTTACGAGCCAACGGTTGTCCTCAACTGAGAAGAGAATCGCCCCGCGCTTTCTTTCAGGCGGTGCAGACTGCACGTACGCACATTTCCAGTCGTCGTTAAACGTTTCGGGAATGCGATACAACCTGCTGGCGTAACCGAGGTGAGCGTCGATTACGGTCTCTTCGGGTGCGGTGTAACCCAGCTCGCTGAGCCAGCGCGGTGCGCGTGATGCTCGACCGGTTGCATCAACAACCAGATCCGCACGCAGTTCTTTTGCAACTCTGCGATCGCTCTCCGAGCTGCGCGGACAAATGAGCACGCCGGCGACCTGATTCGACGCGCCTGGAATCAGACGAAGCACGTCAGTGTTGTCGCGGATCTCGACTCGCGGATTCTGGGCGAGTCGACGCCGAACGTGCAGATCGAGCAGCGGCCGCGTAAACGCCAACACCTTGAACTCGGATGGAAATCTGACGCCCCAACCGGCGCGTGTGAACCACGCAATTTCATTTGCCATGTCGACGACGGGCGCACCGGCCGCGATTATTTCGTCCTGCACACCGGGGAAAAGTTCTTCGATAATTTGGCGACCACGGACGAGCAAACCGTGGACGTGATTCGCTTGCGGGATGCCGCGACGGGTTTCGCAGTTTTCCGTGTAAACGTCGCGTTCGATCAGGGTTACGTGTTCGAAATGGTCGGCTAAGATGCGGGCTGCCAACAGCCCCGCGAGACTTCCGCCAAGCACCACGGCGTGCTTTTCGCTTGTATTCATTGCAAAATCCTCCTAAATAAGCTGGTTAGTTCGTCGGGTGCTGGTGAGTGTGCGTGGAAGATACGGGGCGGAGCGGGGTCTCGTATTTAGAGAATCCTGAATTCCCTTTGAGATTGTTTTGAAAGAGTTCTGAAAGGCGCTGCGGAATAATCTGAGGCGCGGGACGTACTGTAGGGGCGGCCCTCCGTGGCCGCCCGTGGTTTGGATACGAAGCGTCCACACCGGGCCGCTCCCGCACTTGAACACCGTTATCAAAGCCACGGGCGGCCACGGAGGGCCGCCCCTACAGTACATTCCGAAACTGTTTATGGAGCGACGGTTTTATTTATTTGACGGGTTTCGCGTTGATACGACGGAGCGGCTTCTCTTTAAAGAGAATCGCGAGGTGTCGCTGACGCCGAAGGTGTTCGACACCCTCCTCGTGCTGCTCGAAAACTCCAGCCACGTCTTGACCAAGAAAGAGCTGATGGAACAGGTGTGGCCCGACAGCTTTGTCGAAGAGAACAACCTCGCTCAAAACATCTCCATCCTGCGAAAAGCACTCGGCGAAGGTAAGGAAGGCGAACAATACATTCAGACCGTCCCGAAGCGTGGCTATCGCTTCATCGGAAACGTCAGAACAACCGGCGGCGATGACGAAACCATGATCGTCCGTGAACGCACGCGCGCAAGAATCGTCGTCGAGCGCGACGATGACGACGACCGCTCTCTCATCTCCGGCGCGCACCTGATCGACGTACCGCCTGCGAACGTCATTCACCAGCTTGAACAACGTCCTCCCGAAACGATGTACGCACGCAGCGGCGACGTGAACATCGCTTACCAGGTGATCGGCGACGCGCCACTCGATCTCGTCTTCGTTATGGGCTGGGTTTCGCACATGGAGTACTTCTGGCGCGAGCCGAGTTTTGCGCGCTTCCTGCTGCGCCTCGCATCGTTTTCGCGTCTGATTCTTTTTGACAAGCGAGGCACAGGTCTTTCCGATCGCGTTCCCATCAATCAATTGCCGACACTCGAACAGCGCATGGACGACGTGCGCGCCGTGATGGATGCGGTCGGTTCGGAACGCGCGGCGCTGTGCGGTGTTTCCGAAGGTGGTCCAATGTGCAGTCTCTTCGCTGCCACCTATCCTGAAAAAACACTCGCGCTCGTGATGATCGGCACGTACGCGAAACGAATTCGCGACGCGGAGTATCCCTGGGGTCCGACACCAGAACAACGCGAACAATTTTTCGAAGTGATGCGGAAGCAGTGGGGTGGACCAGTCGGGATTGACGAACGCGCGCCGAGTGTTGCCCACGATCCACAGTTTCGCGACTGGTGGGCCACGTACCTGCGCATGGGAGCGAGTCCGGGCGCCGCCGTCGCGTTGACACAAATGAACGCCGAGATTGACGTGCGCAACGTGTTGCCGTCGATACGTGTGCCGTCGCTCGTTATTCATCGCACGGAAGATCAGTGTTTGAAAGTCGAAGAGGGACGTTTCGTAGCGGAGCGAATTCCGGGCGCGAAGTTTGTCGAATTACCGGGCGATGATCATCTCCCATTTGTCGGAGACCAGGATGCGATTCTCGATGAAGTTGAGGAATTCCTGACCGGTGTGCGTCACCCGATTGAACCCGACACCGTGCTCGCAACAGTGATGGTCGCGCGACTGGTCGGCATTAAAGACCAGGCCGACAGACTTGGGCCGGAGCGTTGGGCTGAATGGTGGCGTCGCTTGCATGCACACCTGACGAAAGAGATTGAGTGGTTCCGTGGTCGCGAGATCGACATCCTCGAGAATCGTCTGCTCGCGATCTTTGACGGCCCGGCGCGCGCCGTTCGTTGTGCTACCGCAATTATGGAATACGCCTCACGGCTCGGCGTGCAGACCAGCACCGGCCTTCACACCGGCGAGTGTGAGATTGTCGATAGCCAGGTCACCGGCGCCGCGGCTCAGATGTGTGTGTGCGTCGCCAACGAAGCTGAAGCGGGCGAAGTGCTTGTGTCCAGCACGGTGAAGGATCTAGTGGCCGGCTCGGGAATTCGTTTTGAAGAGCGTGGCGTTCACACGCTGTCAGGTTGTGGTGAGTGGCGACTATTTGCAGTGCAGAAAGGCGGTTCGTGACCGTGGGCTATCCGTTTGCGGATATCGAGCTGGCGCGGCGTCTCGAACGGACTGAAGCGCAGGGTAACGTTGATTTCGTTGAAGCTCGAAAGAAGGCGTTTCCGGATCGAGGTGCGACGTGGATCGAGGTCGCGGGCACGTTTGCGATGTTTGATGGCGTTGGTTCTCCATTGACGCAAACATTTGGACTCGGAATCGCCGAACCGATATCGGCGGAGCAGCTAGATACCATCGAAGAGTTCTTTCGATCGAGAGGCGGGGAAGTCTTTCACGAAGTCTGTCCACTTGCCGATGCGTCTGTGTTTGAGTTGATCAAAGATCGATGCTATCAGCCGGTAGAGTTTTCGAACGTGTTGTATCGACCGATTGACACGGAGTTGCGTCTGGATACGTCGCGGAATGAAACGATCAAAGTAAGACCGATTGAAAAGAATGAAGTGGATCTCTGGTCGCAGACAGCGTCCGAGGGCTGGAGTGAGTTCGCTGAAGTCGCTGAATTTTTACGCGAGTTGAATCAGGTCACTGCACATTCGAAGAGCTTGTCGTTCATCGCCGAAATGGATAAACAACCGATCGCGACGGGCGCGCTGACGATCGCCGGCAATGTTGCGTTACTGGCGGGCGCGAGCACGGTTCCGACTGCGCGCAGACAAGGCGCTCAGCTTGCAATCCTTGAGGGACGATTGCGTTATGCTGCCACGCGTGGCTGCACGGTTGCGATGATGGTTGCACAGCCTGGAAGCGGCTCGCAAAGAAATGCAGAGCGTCACGGCTTCCGAATCGCGTATACCCGAACTAAGTGGAGTAAATCTTGAAAATCTTGTAAATCCTGTCCAACTAAAACCCAGAGGTAAAGTTAGACAGGATTAACAAGATTTTCAGGATATGGGAGAGATCATGCAGGAATTTGAAAAGCTAGGCGTCTTCTATCTCGGCAAGAACAAATCAAACGACGA
This sequence comes from Pyrinomonadaceae bacterium, assembly GCA_035278765.1. GTDB lineage: Bacteria > Acidobacteriota > Blastocatellia > Pyrinomonadales > Pyrinomonadaceae > PSRF01. The sequence continues at coordinate 5,166 of DATEIS010000428.1, forward strand.
TCTGCTGCTCTACGACTCGAAAGATCTCGTCACGCACGCAGTCTGCGTCGGCATGACCGGCAGTGGCAAAACCGGCCTCTGCATCTCGCTACTCGAAGAAGCCGCCATCGATAACATCCCCGCAATCATCATCGATCCCAAAGGCGATCTATGTAATCTTCTGCTCACGTTTCCCAACCTCGCGCCACAGGACTTCGCACCGTGGGTGGAAGAAGGCGTCGATCCGGCACAACAGGCGACACTCTGGAAAGAAGGTCTCGCGAAGTGGGGCGAAGACGGCGATCGCATCCGGCGCTTAAAAGAAGCCGCCGACTTTCGTATCTACACACCCGGCAGCAACGCAGGCTTGCCCGTCTCAATTCTTAAATCATTTGCAGCGCCGCCCGAAGCAATCAGGCAGGACAACGAATCACTCGCCGAACGAATTAACACAACTGTCACGAGTCTGCTCGCGCTCGTCGGTATCGAAGCCGATCCGGTCCGCAGTCGCGAACACATACTGATCTCAAACATCCTGAACCAGGAGTGGTCCAACGGAAAAGATCTCGACATCGCCGCCCTGATCCAGAAAGTTCAATCGCCTTCGATAACAAAGATCGGCGTGATGGATCTGGATTCGTTCTTCCCCGCTGACGACCGCTTCCAACTCGCGATGGCGCTCAATAACCTGCTCGCGTCGCCGAGTTTTGCGAGTTGGATGGAAGGCGAAGCGCTCGATATTCCGAAGTTTCTTCACACAGAAAGCGGGAAACCGCGGCTCTCGATATTTTCGATCGCGCATCTCGGCGACGCTGAACGCATGTTCTTTGTGTCGTTGCTCCTGAATCAGGTGCTCGGTTGGATGAGAACGCAATCCGGCACGACGAGCCTGCGCGCGATTCTCTACATGGACGAGATCTTCGGTTACTTTCCACCCGTCGCAAATCCACCATCGAAGCTGCCGCTGTTGACGCTGTTGAAGCAGGCGCGCGCGTTTGGTCTGGGTGTAGTTTTGGCGACACAGAATCCGGTCGATCTCGATTACAAAGGACTTGCGAACACAGGCACGTGGTTTATCGGTCGCTTGCAGACCGAGCGCGACAAAGCTCGAGTGCTCGAAGGTCTCGAAGGCATTGCGGCAGGAACGGGTCAGAAGTTTGACAAGCAAGCGATGGAACAATTGCTCGCGGGACTCGACAAGCGCATCTTTTTGCTGAACAACGTGCATGACGATGCGCCGGAGCTGTTCGAAACACGTTGGGCGCTGTCGTATCTGCGTGGTCCACTGACGCGTGCGCAGATCAAGTTGTTGATGGATCCTTTGAAACAAACCGCCGCGCCGGCTTCTGCTGCTCCTGTTGCTCCCACGCCTATTGCAAGCACACCAACAAAGAATGAGCGCTCGCTACTGCCGCCGGATATAACTCAGTTCTACATTCCTGTCCGCGGATCAGGCGATGCGAACGCAAAGTTGACGTATCATCCAACGCTCCTCGGCGCGGCTGAGGTTCGTTACAGCGATTCAAAAACCGTCGACATGACTCAGCAAGTGACGTTGCTCGCCGCGTTTACAGATGGCCCAGTGAATCTGGATTGGAGCGCCGCCGTACCGCTTGATCTCCCGGTCGACGATCTCGAATCGGAGGCACAGGCCGGAGCGCAGTTTGCCGAAGCGCCGGCTGACGCGTCAAAAGCAAAGAGTTATGCGAGCTGGCGCAAAGATTTTGCAAGCTGGCTTTATCGCAACCAACGATTGGAGCTACTTGAGAGTCCGACGCTCGACATCGTATCGAATCCGGGTGAGAGTGAACGTGACTTTCGTGTGCGTTTGCAGCAACTCGGACGAGAGCAGCGCGATGACGCAGTAGAGAAATTGCGACGCAAGTACGCGCCGAAGTTGGAGCAACTGGAAGAGCGAAAGCGTCGTGCTGAGCAGGCTGTCGCACGTGAGGCAGAGCAAGCAAAGGGTCAGAAAGTACAGACCGCGATCTCGTTTGGCGCGACGTTGCTTTCTTCTTTTCTGGGTCGAAAGCGAACGAGCCTCTCGACAATCGGTAGAGCAACGACCGCAGTGCGCGGTGTGGGCCGGTCGATGAAAGAATCACAGGATGTCGATCGTGCGGAGGATAATGTCGCGGCGATCGCGCAAAAGATCGCGGATCTGCAAGCGGAGTTTCAGGCGGAAACAGCGGCTCTCGAACGTTCGCTCGATCCGCAAACAGAACAACTCGAGGAGGTCAGTCTAAAACCGACCAAGGCAAACATCGCAGTCAAACTTCTTACGCTTGCGTGGGCGCCTTACTGGCAGAACGCGCAGGGAGAAACCAAACCGGCCTGGGAATAAGAATCTTATCCACAGATTACACAGATGAAGACATCACTTAAATATGGTCTATTGATCGCAGTTCTCGCGATGGCGTGGGTGCTAATTGCACACAACGTAGTCACCAATCCCGCTTCGCTTGTTCACCAGCTTGGCACGCCGATCATCTTCAACGTTCTACAGTTTGCGTTGATCTACCTCGGCATCAAAGCCGTCGAGCGAGAGAAAGGTGATCGACCGACATTTAAAGAGGGACTAAAGACTGGTGTCGGAATCTCCGTCGTATACGGGCTCGCACTTTCGCTGTTCTTTGTGGTTGTGCTGCTGGTGGTGGGAACCAAATTTATGGCCGTTGAGCCCGGCGCCGGCTCGGGTACCGTAAAGCCAGCACAAATTGCACAAGCATTCGTGGGATTGTTTCTTCTCTCACTGATCTTCGGGCTAATCTACTCGACCGTAATCTCGTTCTTTCTCGCAAAGCGCCAGTCAGAACAAGACCTCGAACGTTAGGATCGTGCTTGGACGAGGTCAGTACCGTAACGCGGTAGCGTCGGGTTGCGTCTCGGTCGTTCATGCTCAACGTCGACCCGACGCTACCGCGTTACGGTACTGACCTCGTCCAACAATGACCCTTGAGGCAAAGTTCAATTCACGGGACCAGCACTACCTTCCCGATATTCTTTCGCTCCTCGAGCCGCCGGTGCGCTTTGCCGGCGTCAGCAAACGAGAAGACCTGATCGACGTGCGGTTGAATCCATTCTTCTTCGACACCGCGCAGAATGTCGCGCATCCACACGGCAACCTTCTCCGGTTCGTGCCACATGTGGCCCAGGTTCAGACCAAAGACGCCGCGATTCTTA
>DATEIS010000429.1:0-18952 GCA_035278765.1 Pyrinomonadaceae bacterium
ACAGTTGCGCCCTTCTGCCGAATGCTTCCCTATGCCGGCACACCGATCAAGCGCCAGCTTGAGTCGGAAGGACGCCTGCTCGGCACATCGTTCGATCCCGACTACAAGTTCCTCGATCCAAAACTGGATCTCTTTTACGACTGGATGGTGAGGACGTTCTACGAACGTAACTTTACCAACCAGGGATTGTGTCACATTCTGCGAGGACTACTCTTTGAGGCACACCTCAGATTGCCTCGACCGAGTCCGGTGTCGCAGGTCCAAAGGGATTACTTACACTACCTGACTGCGATATGTAATCGCCTTGCCTGCTACACGCTGCGTTGCGCGATTGACCACATCGAGGAAACACCACTTTCAGTGCTCGAACGTGATTCAAGCTATCTCGACGGACTTACCGAACACGAGAAGAGAGAAGAATCACGAGTTGTCAACGACGTGGTTAAGTACTACGAGTGGGTTCACCAGGATGACAATGCGATGCCAGGTCCGGCGGGTAGTTTTGAAAAGACGTGGACTTTCTACGAAGGAGATCGCGAGGCGGCCGGAATTCAAGCCGCTTAGGGTTGTGCCACAAACAGCACAAGAAGCACACAATGGATGTTGTTCTAGTTTCCATGCCGTTCGCAGGAGTCCAGCGACCATCAATAGCGCTGGGCCTTCTGCACGTGTCACTTGCGGATACGGACATCGACAGCGAAGTTGTCTACGGAAACTTCGGCCTGGCTGAGCGGATCGGGTTGGTCGCTTACCAGGCGATGCAACTGGGGCCTAACGATCATCTGCTGGGTGAATGGTGTTTTGCCGGTTATCTCTTTCCAATCGACGACGCTAAAGACGAGGATTATCTTGATCTCGTCCTTGAAGTGCGTAGCGCAGGTTTCCCTGCCGAACTCGAAGAACGAAAAGACCAGATGCGCTGGGTTCGTCGCCAGTGTCTCGCTTACGTCGATTGGCTCGCCGACGCGATTGTCGCCAGGAAACCAAAGATCGTTGGGTGCAGTTCGGTGTTTCAACAGCACTGCGCTTCACTGGCGTTGTTGAAGCGAATTCATGAACTGGATCCGGAGATCATCCTGATGATCGGCGGCGCAAACTGTGAAGGCGAAATGGGTGTGCAGACACTCGAATCGTTTCCGTGGGTCGACTGTATTGTCTCAGGCGAAGCGGACGCCCTGTTTCCTGAACTCTGCAAAGTGTTATTGGACCAGGGTCGCAGTGCAGTATCCCTTCCCGATGGCGCCGTCTCACAGTCCCAGTTAAAGAATCCGTTTCGGATCCTTTCACAACAACCGGCGCAACCGCCACGCTCCCTCATCCACAACATGGACTCGTTACCGTTGCCGGATTATGGCCATTACTTTCAAGCGCTGAACGCATCGACGTTAACCAATCTGATCGAACCGGGACTGTTGGCCGAGAGCTCGCGCGGCTGTTGGTGGGGCGAGAAGTTTCACTGCACTTTCTGTGGCTTGAACGGAGTCGGAATGCAGTATCGGTTGAAATCACCCGAGCGAGTACTCGATGAGTTGTCGGAGTTGAAGAGGCTTTACGGCATCGGCAGCATTCAATTCGTCGACAATATTCTTGACATGTCGTACTTCAAAACGGTCCTGCCAAAGCTTGCACAATCGGATGAAAAGTTCTCGCTCTTCTATGAGACTAAAGCCAATCTCAAACGCGACCAGGTCGAGTTACTTGCGCAGGCCGGTGTTCGCTGGATTCAACCCGGCATCGAGAGTCTCGACGACAGACTCCTCAAGCTTCTGGAAAAAGGAAACTCGACGTTGATGAATCTGCAGCTCCTGAAATGGTGCTGCGAACTGGACATCGACGTTTCATGGAACCTGCTGAGTGGAATTCCCGGAGAGTCTGACGATTGGTACAGGAAGATGGCAGACTGGTTGCCGTCGATCTTCCATTTGCAGCCGCCGACAGGCGTGAGTCGCATTAGATACGACCGCTTCAGTCCGTATCACATGCGGCCGCGTGATTTCGATCTCACACTCGAACCGAGTCGCACCTATCCTTATGTTTATCCACTCGCAAAAGAGTCGCTGATGCGTCTCGCCTATTCATTTGAAGACAGTGGTCGTCCGCGACACATGCATCGCGCGTTCTCCGAAGAGCCTGGACAACAGCTATTGCAGTTGGTTGTCATGGAATGGAACGAGCTCTGGCGCACCTCGAAGCCGGTGTTGCAGGTTTCTGATGATGGCGAGCGTTTGCAATTCTTCGACACACGGCCGTACGCGATCCAGAGGAATTGGACCGTCGAAGGCCTCGAAGCTAATGTCTATCGCATGTGCGACTCAGCACAAAAACCAACGACACTGCATTCCGCATGGGGCAAAGACTTCTCCACCAACGAAATCAACTCCGCAATCGACAACTTGCTTCTCACCAAGGTCCTGTTATCAATGAACGACAAGCTCCTAGCTATTGGTGTTAACCAGCGCAACGGTTAGAAAGTCGGCTTCAAGACCTCGTTCCTATTCGTTTGACAGAAACCACAGAACTTCAGGAAGTAGCTACTGCTCTCGAATCGCCAGCGTCGGACTCAATTTGCTTGCCCGCCACGCAGGAATCAAGCTTGCTACAAACATCAGCAGCAGGAAGAACGCGGAAGCGATCAAATACGTGCTGAGATCCGCCGACGGCACCATGAATAAGAGACTCGCAAGGCTTCGCGTTAAAGCGAGGGCAAGGACGAGTCCTAACCCGAGTCCGATTAAGACGGGCACGGCGCCCTGAACCAGGATCATCCTGATGATCGTCGCTGGTCGTGCTCCCACTGCGATGCGAATGCCGATCTCATGAGTGCGATTCGCGACGGACGTCGTCATCACTCCATATAGACCCACAACGGCGAGCAATAACCCGGTCGCTGCAAAAATGCTAAGCAGGACCACACTGAAGCGCGCCTGAGCGAGGGCCTCGTCAACGACCTGGCCCATCGTTCTGATGTTATAAACCGGTTGGCTCTTATCAACAGCCGTTACTTCGCTGCGAAATGAGGCGGCAGAAGGAGTCGCGGCAGAGTTTAACTTCGCTACGACCGTCATGTTATGTGAGGGGCTCTGAAAATACGGAATGTACAATTCGGGCTTCGGCTCGGCTTCAATGCTGGAGTGGCGGACATCGCCGACCACGCCAACAATCTCAACCCACTTGTCTACGTTTTCTTCAAAACGCAGGCGACGGCCCACGGGATTCTCGCCATTCCAATATCGTTTGGCGCCGGTTTCGTTTATAAGAACAACGTTCTGATTGCTCCAGTCGCTCGAAGCAAAAAACCTGCCTTGCTTTAGCGGAATGCTCATAGTCCGAAAATAATCTTCAGTGATTACTCTACGGTCCATGGTGAGTTGCTCGGAAGGATTAACCGGACGACCTTCAATTACAATCCCGCCACTGATTCCGCTTCCCGTTAATGGCAACTTGCTTGTAGCGCCGACACTTTTCACACCGGGAAGTGCACCGACCCGTTGGAGAGTTTGCTCGTAAAACCCGGTCACCTGTTTGGGATTGGTATACTTCGCGCGCGGCAGAGAGATCTGCATCGTCAAAACACTGTCAGGATCGAAGCCGAGATTGACGTTCTGAAGATGATAGAAGCTTTTGAACATCAACCCTCCGCAGATCAATAAAGCGAAACTCAAAGCGACCTGCGAAGTGACGAGCGCACTGCGAACGCGGTGTTGCCCCGGACTCGTACTGGAGCCACGTGCTCCTTCATTGAGAGCGTCTGTGAGATTCGTAGTCCTACTTTGTAACGCAGGCGCCAGTCCGAAACTGATGCCTGTCATTATCGATATCAGGAGGGTGACTAACAGCACAGTACCGTCGATTGTGATCTGCGTAGCGCGCGGGATGGTGGCGGGGCCAATAGCAACCAAGACTTTGATGGCCCATCTTGCCAATACCAACCCTAACGCTCCAGCGACCAGTGACAGCAACACAGTTTCAGTCAACACCTGCTGAGCAATTCGTAGGCGACTCGCGCCCAGAGCGAGCCTGGTGCTGATTTCCTTTCGTCGCGTGATCGCTCGGCCGAGTAGAAGATTGCCAACGTTCGAACATGCGGTCAGCAGCACGAGCGCCGTCGCGCCGAGTAACATGAACAGCACCGGCTTGACGTTGCCAACGATCTCTTCCTTTAAGGGAATGAGCCGAATCTGATGTTGCTCGTTCGTATCGGGATATTGTTGCGCCAGTCGACCAGCGATGGCATTCATGTCGGCCTGGGCCTGCTCGATTTGTACGCCTGGCTTCAGACGCGCAACTGTTCCGAGATAACGCACGTTACGCATCTCGAGGATGTTGCCGCCAAGTACGACCGGCGGTTCGGGCACCTGTTGCTTTGGACCAACCCACAGATCGACGCGCTCCGGAAACTGGAAATCGCGCGGCAACACACCGACGATTTCGAAGCTTTCGTCATTGAGCAAAACTCGGGAGCCAATGATGCTGTTCTGTCCGCCAAAGCGCCGGCGCCAGAGTCCTTCACTAACAAGCGCAAGACGATTGCCGCTGCTCTGTTGATCGCTTTCGTTGAAAGTACGCCCGAGCAGTGGCTGCATTTCGAGAACCTGAAAGAAGTTGGGCGAGACTACTGCGCCCTCGATGCGTTCCGGATCACCGGCGCCAGTAAGATTGAAGCTTTGACCACTGTACGCTGCCAGCGACTCGAGTGTCGTTGTCTGTGTTTTCCAGTCTAAGAAATCTGCCGGTGAAGTTGGCGCTTTTGGCACTTTGGGTTGGCTGCCCCAGACACTCAGCAGGCGCTCGGAATTTTGATAAGGCAGGGGCCTTAGAATGATGGCATTAACGGCGCTGAAGATTGCCACTGTAGCGCAAATACTGAGCGCCATAACAGTCAGGGCGGTGAGTGTGAAGCCCCAATTTCTTTTGAACATTCTCAGGGCATAACGAAGATCCTGTAACACAAACTGCATTAAAACATCCCCTTAATTGGTTCGCTTTGCGAGAATGAAGTAATGATAGTGGTCCATGAGGTCGGTGACAAGGAACCCCTATCGCATGGGGCGCCGCACTCCAAAAGATTATTCCCCCTCCGCTTTCGCACGAACACGTCCTCGCGCGGCACTCTTTCTCACTGCAAGCGACAAGTAGGAGTCGTTTTCAGAGAACATAAAGCCCTGGCTAACAAACTGATCGAGCATGATGTGAAGCTTGTCTTCCGGAATTGGATTCTCACTACCCTCGTTCAGCATCTGTTGAATGGAATTGAACGAGCGCTTCTCGTCACAGAAGAGATAAACGCGCGCCTGCTTCTCGTTGAGATTGAGTCGACGAAGTTTTTGTCCAGCACCTTTTACAAGTGGACGATTATCGTAGAGCGTCAGAAATCCTGGACCTTTCTCGTAATAAAAAACCGTCTTGCCCTCTTCCCAAAGAGCTTGCCACTCCTGATAGACCTCGAGAGCCGGACTGATGTACTCCTGCGGATCCATCGTCTGGTCTTCCCACGTACCGTGGAAATAGTATGCGACCTTGTTGTAGTCGACAGACGACGGGTAGAGCATGCAGTAAAGCGGAAACGGCGTGAGGGTGAGTTTGAACTTCTCCTTTTCGAAGTGATACGGACTGAACCGCTCGAAGATCACCGGCGACACACCACTCGGCGGTCTCAAGTGTGATAACAAACGCAACAGTCGCGGCAGATCCTTGTATTGTTCGGGACGTTCGCCCGGAAATCCGAACAGAATGTTCCAATATGGATCGATGCCGTCTTCGTAGCACCACTTGAGCAGTTGAATATTTTGAATCGCAGTGACACCCTTGCGCATTAGCCGCAGCAACTCAGTATCAAAACTCTCAATGCCCGGTTGAATTTGCGTTATTCCCGAAGTTGCAAGTTTGCGAACCTGGTCGCGCGTCAGGTTGGCCTTCACTTCGTAAAAAAGCGAAAGGTCGAGATCTGCCTCGGCCAAACGCGGAAGTAGTTGCTTGAAGTAGCCCATGTCCAAAATATTATCGACCGCATTCAACGTAAGGCAGCGATACTGTCCCGCCAGCTTCAAGACCTCTTCATAAACTCTGCCGGCCTCTTTTTTACGAAAAGCCATGTTGTTTCCGTTCAAACCGCAGAACGTGCAATGAGCCTTAGCGCCCCACCAGCAGCCGCGAGACGATTCGAAAGAAAGCGTGACGCGAAAGCGCTTATCGATATTGGCGCGCTCGACTTCCCTCATAAAATCCGAGTAGTCAGGCATCGGCGACTCGTTAAGATTGTGCAACAGTTGGGCGCCACCAAAGCCTGCCTCGACTTCAGTTCCGCGGCGAACTGAAACACCTGGAATCTTTGACGATGTATCGTCGTTGTAGATGTTGTTCAGTAATTGCGGAAAACTTCGTTCAGCCTCGCCGTGTACAACGTAGTCGATCCAATCGCATGCGTTGATTACCTCGAAACCCATCTCAGAGTCGACGTTAGCTCCGCCGAGGACAATCTTTACTTCGGGGTGACGATCTTTGATCTGTTTCGCGAGCAGGAGCGAGGCCAGCGTTTGCGCGAACGTGGCGGAGAAACCGATTACTCTGTACTGCGACCAATCGACACTCGCGAGACACTCATCGATAAATGCCGGCACATAGTCGTTGACGATCTTCAGGCATAATTCTTCCGAGCCGTTGGTCAACTCTTTCAATCGCTCGGTCATCTTGCTGCCCAGTTCCGTGCTGACGAGATCCTCCCAGGTGTTACGCACGAGGCCGAGCCCTTGCGGTCCAAAAAGTACAGTCGAGAAAAACCATTCCGGGAAAAAGGCAGAAGCCTGTGAAATGGACTCGTAGAGTTCAACGCCAAGCTTCTCTGCAAACTTGATGTTCAGGTAGTGGACGTCAGGCTTGATTCCAATATTCTTTGCACATTCCTTGAGGATGCCGATCGCAATCGAGCCCCGCGTCACTGAGCCCCACGGCATGTAGACCAAAGCGATCGGATCCTTTGCCGTGGGGGTGAGGCTCAGCGCTGCCGGCGGCGTCGCTTCTTTCGTGATGTTGTACAAACCCGTCATGCTGATGGTACTCCCGCAGTCGTAAAAGAATCGTGCATCTGGTCTATATCCATAAAGACATCGCTGTGACGAAACTGATTGTCAAACAACTTTCTGTATAGACCATCCAAACGGTACAGGTCAGCATGCGTACCGGTCTCGATTATGCTGCCATCCTGAATAACGACCACGCGATCTGCCGAAAGAATGGTCGAGAACCGGTGCGCAATGATTAGTGTGGTCTTGTTTTGCAGCAGCGGTTCCAGATTTTGATAGACGACGGTTTCTGAACTCGAGTCGAGCGATGAAGTAAACTCGTCCAATATCCAAATCTTTGCATCTCTCAAAAGCATTCGCGCGATCGCCAAACGCTGTCGCTGACCGCCAGACAACTTCATTCCACGCGAGCCGACTATCGTGCTGTACCCTGCCGGCAAACTGAGTATGAAATCGTGTAAGTGAGCCTTTTTCGCCGCTTCGACGATTTGCTCGTGAGTCGCATCAACTCGCCCGAACCTGATGTTTTCTTCGATTGGTGCGTTGAATAGGAAAGTGTCCTGCGACACGACACCCAATGAATCGTAAAGACTCTCGAAGGCCAGTTCTCTGATGTCGTGGCCGTCAACGCTAATGCTTCCCGAATCGACTTCGTAAAGGCGACACAGAAGATTCACGAGAGTTGTCTTACCGGCGCCGCTGGAGCCCACCACGGCGACTTTTTGTCCCGCCGGTATATCCAGCGTAAGGTCACGGATGACCGGGTCTACACTGTTTGGGTAAGTGAATGACACATGATCGAAGCGTATCTCACCGCGAACACTCCTCGGGCGCACCGGCTGCACACTCTCGCGTACAGTTGGTTGCAGATCCATGTATTCAATCAGCCTGTCAACCGATGCCATGCCGTTGTAGACTTCGATGCCGCGATTTGCCAGGGACTGGATTGGCCCATAAAGACGAACAGTGTAAAGATAAAACGCGATCAGGCTGCCAAATGAGAGTGCACCGTTAATCACCTGGTGACCGCCGTACCAGATCACCACCACACTCGCCAGAGAAGTGAGCGTGCCGATCAAAAACATCGAGGTAAACTTGTACTTCACTCTTCCCAGCGTGGCCTTAATGAAATCTTCACTCAGTTGAGCGTGGGTTCGATCTTCATCTCGTTCACGATGGAAGATTTTGATGACGTTTATGTTGGCGATTCGTTCCTGGAAGAACTCCAGTAGAGCCACATCCTTGTCGCGCGTCACGCGACTGAGTTGCCGTAGACGTTTTCCGGTGTAGGTAAGAACAATATAAAGCGGTGGTATAAACACGACTGCGATCAGCGCCAACCTAACGTCAAGATAGAACAGCACGATTGTGATTCCAATAATCTGGACAGTCTCGCTGATGGCTCCCAACAAAGTGTTGACCAACACACCATAGACGGCGGTAATGTCTACTCTCAACCGGCCTAAGATGTCGCCAACCTTGACGGTGGAAAAGAAATCCATCGATTGGCTCTGAATGTGATTGAACAAGTATCGCCGCAGATCGAAGATGAATCTGGCGCTAACCCACTCATGTATGTACTCCATCACGCCTCTGGAAGTCCCGGCGGCAATGATGGCCGCCGCCATGGCAAGAGCAATGAGATCGAGCAGGTGTGCCTGACCGTTTTTTATTGCATCGTCTATGATGAGTTTCAGCAGATAAGGTGGCAACAGTGAAAGTAACGAGGTAGCAATCAAAAGCAAAATCGCCACCGCATATTTTTTAAAATACGGCCTGGTGAAAGGAAAGAAGCGCTTGATAATCGACAAACTGGTGTTTTGATCGTTCGGCATATTATTCTATCCGTCGATCTCGAACCGGCAGGGCGGGCGAGACGGTATCAGATGGGGTATAAAGAGGAAGCTGTGACGGCTCTATTCTCCATACCCCATCCGAAGGGTAGATGTGGGTCTGAGGCGAATTAACACCCAGACACACAGATAATCACGTTGACGTCCTGAGCCGGGCGTTCAGCAAGCGCTGAGGCGTCAGCTGAACTGAGTTCGACTGTCGGTTCGAGATAAACATCGTCGTTGTACTCTTTGTTATCCATGTGAATGCCTCCTTTCCTGAAAGATAAACGAACAAAAAATTGATTCGCTTAGCCGCTGGTCGGTTCGCACACCTTACAACTCGCACGCGTGTCAGTGGTTGCTGGTTCTAACTCAGCGCTATCGTTTCGGCCGCAGAGCGGCCACATGTTTATAGCGACCAATCACCCCAAATACGCGCTCCAGCGGAGCGCAATGTGATCCTTACATTCGGCTCCTACGGAGCCGCTATATTGTGTGAATTCGGTATCTATAAACATTTAGTCCCTCCGCGACCAGAACATTTAGTCCCTCTGGGACTAGAGCTCGCTATTTCAAACACACAATTACACTCCGCGAAGTACCGGGAGTGACGCTCTACGTCCTGGCACATGCGCCTGCGACAGGACCGTCGACACGCACGACGGGTCGCCGGTCAGTGATCTGAAAGGTGAGTTCTCCTCGAGTTCCTTGCCTTGAGACAACAGACTGGCGGTCGTCAACATGCAGGCTTCGGAAACCGGATCTTCCATGTGTCCTTCGTGGAGATAGAATCCGCGCATCGCGGCACAAGGCTCACAATCGGAGACGTGATTGCAACCGCCGCATCGATTTGGTTTGTAGGAGAGGATCTTCTCGCGCAGCGCGGTTCTCCACTTCGAGTCCCAGATTTCTTTAAGTGTGTGTTTCTTGAGATTGCCGACCACGGCGGTGTTAATTAGTTCGCACGGATAAATATCGCCATGCGCGCTGATCCTCGCCTTGGAAACGGCCGCCGTGCAGACAAACTTCGCCTCGCGTTTCATCAACCCGGCTTTGTATATCTCCGCTTGTTGCTGGACTGTTACGCCGTACTGGAGCAACTCGGTGTCGCCGTTGCGGTTGGGAACCAGCTTTGAATCGAAGGTGTACGGAGCGCCCATCGCGGTGGCGAATTCCGGAAACTTGAACGCATCTTCGAAATTGTCTTTCTGGATGTGATACTCGAGACGCACCGGAATGCCGCGTTCGATGAGTAGCCTCGCGGCGTTGGTACTCTTCTCAAAAGTGCCGGCTTTCTTTGTAACCGCCTCGTGGAGTGGAGCGGTGGTGCCGTAGATGCTGATCTGGACCGTAGTGATGAGATGTTTTGCGAGTTGATCGGCTTTCTTCTTATCGATGAAGTTGGCGTTGGTGTAAAGATCAAAAAGAAAGCCCTTGCTCTCGGCGTAAGCGACGATGTCCAGGAGATCTTTTCTCAGGAAGATCTCGCCACCGGTGAGGACCAGCTCCGGACAACCGTGATCGGCCAGTTGGTCCATGTAACTACAGACCTCAGGAAATGGAACAATGTCTTTCTCACTGAAGTCGAGATAACAGTGACGACAACGCAAGTTACATGGGATCAGCAGATCGAGCCAGACGCGAAACAACGTGTTCGCCGCAAGCGCCTCTTGATACATGCGTCCGTTCTTGTTGTGCGCTTCTTCCTGCACCAGCTCGGCGCGCTGTTCATCTGTAAAGTGATCGCGTCCCGGTAGATCGACGATGCATCGCTGCCAGAGTTGTTCGAGAAACGTGTTGACGTCCGCGCCTACTCGCTCGACCGGTACGCGATACTTTTCACTCAACTCTTGAGTGATTTGACTGACATTCAGACCGCTCTGAAGCCGTTCCCAAATGCGTGGGCTGATGCCGCCGCAGATCCATACTTCTCTGTTCTTCTGATTAATGAGACAAAGTTTCTTGCCGATGATGCGAGTTCCCACGTATGGACGGAGCTGCACTGAGGTGAGACTTTCCATGATTTTTTTGACGCTCCTTAAACTCCCGCGACTTCGAGGAAGATTTCTGCGTTATGACGTTGAATCGGTGCGCACTTAAGCAAACTGCCGGTTTCCAGATATGAGTGCGCCGGACAGCGATCGCATCCCGGCCGCAAACTGCACGGCGGACATTCGCTCTCCTCTTCGAAGACCTTGCGAAATTCCAGGAAGCCCGGTGAATACCAGATTTCTCGCAACGGCTGTTCCCGCAAGTTGCCGTACTTGAAGTCGGTCAGCCATTCACACGGACTGATGTGTCCGTCAGGCGTGATGGCCCCGCGGACGTGACCGGGTTTGCACGTGCCCGGACTCTCCGCTTTCGCAGCCGGGCGACTGGAAATCAGCTTTCGGTACTGAGCATCTGTCAGAATTTGGACCAGTGGCTTTGTGTCGCGATTAGTCTGCGGGATCAACGAACCGGTATGGACAGCATGACGAACGCCGAGATTGGTCATGTCGTCTTCGAACTTCTGTATCCCGTCGAAGTTGTCGCGCATGGTGACGAACTTTGCAACCAGGTCGAAATTCGCTTCCTTCAACAGGCGGATGGCACGCATTGTGTTGTTGTAGGAACCCGGCCGTTGGGCAAGCTTGTCGTGAACCTGCTCATCCGCTCCATAAAAACTGACGTCAAAAGACTGCAAAAACGGTCGGATCGGCTCGAATTTCTGCAACATCTTTTCGTCGATCAATGAACCATTGGTATTGAGTCGGAGTGTGAAGCCGCGGTCGCACGCATGTTGAATGATTGGCACAACGTCTTTGCGTACGAAGAGTTCACCGCCTGTCAGAGTCAGCAGGTAACAACCCATTTCGGCCAACTGATCGAATGCGTTGAACCACTCTTCAGTTGTCAACTCCGTCGCCGCACCACCATGTGTCGTGTTGTAACAATGCACACATCTGAAGTTGCACCGGTACGTCAACTCGATGTGCATTTTTTGAATGTAGTGATGCTCCCAATAGAATTGATTGACTCGTTCCTCGACACTCGCTGTTGCGCCCGATTCAAATTTGGGCGTCATGCATATTTCCTGAACCGGTCGTGGAATTGTGGCCGTCGGTGGCGAGCTGACATCTGCATCGGCTAGCGCTTCAGTAGATCTATTTGGACCAACTGAGATGCCTCTGAATCCGCCGCCGTCTTGTGCGAGCCATAGAAGACCTCGTTCGTAGATGCGATCGAGAAACGTAGTTACTTTTTCCCTGACTTTCTCGGCGGGTGCCTCGAGCTCATGCGCGACGCTCAAAGCTATTTCATCTGCCGACTTTACACCGTCGACCAGGTTCCAAATCCTTGTGCCGGATGGATTAAGAAATACTTTGCGCTCGCCTAAATGAAGAATCGAATAGGAATCGATTTGCCGGCAAGGAAGCAGTTTTCTAGTGAAGACCTTCTGCATGATACACCTCTCCCAAGGGACTCGTTGGACAAGGCATAGGCTGTCCAGGTCCCTGGACTCAGAGCGTCCAGAAGCACGAATCTTTAGTTTGTCTCAGGTGATCGAATGAGGTGACCGCATGTCGGAACTGCAACTGCACCCTTATGTTTCTACACCGTGAGTTGTCTTAGAAGTCGCTGTCGGTGAAGCGTCTCCCACGTACCTGTTCTAAGCGTGAAAATATTTACAAAATTGCAAGGTTCATTGCAAACCGTTTTGGGAAGGAGATCTGATCATTTGTGAGACAAAATATTCGTTTTGAAATTCTCTGTTGAGCGATAGCGTGCTGTGTACTGAGTTGGTGTGAAGCCGGTGAGCCTTTTGAAGTCTCTTGAAAACTGTGATTTGTCTTTGACTCCAACTGCAAACATGATTTGTTTCATGTTGAGGAACGTTTGCTCCATGAGCTCTTTCGACTTTTCCAGGCGGAGCGATTTTACGTATTGATTGAGAGGCGTATCGGTCTCGGCTTTGAATAAGCGACGCAGATGCGAAGGAGAGAGATTGACCGCATCAGCTAACTCCTTCACCGATGGCGTCTTACTGAGAGACTCGCCCAGGAGATCCAGAACCACTTGCACCCTGTGATCCATCATCAAAACACACACCTGACCACTGAGACGCCGGGGGTCTTCTACTTAACGAGGTTTTGTGAAAGGGAGGTTATGAGGACCATCTCAACGCGCTGGGTTCTTAGAGAAGCCCTTACGCCAACAACAATCCACGATCGTTTGTTGGCATTCCACTTAACACTCGTGAGAACAATCAAAAAGTATTCCTGAAGCCGGTGAAAGTCAAATGAGTAGAAGAAGCCACGGTACAGTTACGCCCGCTCCTTCTCTTTTCTGGCGACTTGGTACACGCAAGTGATATAAATTCGTCGCTCGTTTTCTTCTCGTTGCTCGCAGGAGGATTCCCATGCTCACCGTTCTACGTACACTTATTCTCATCTGCCTGATCGCGCCGTCGTTGTATGCGGCTAAGGGACCTGGATTTCAATCGTTCATTGTAGGCAGTGCGGCTGATGCGCCACCGGCGGCTACTCTGAGTCCCGGCCTGGTATTGATGGGAGGCGGTTCGGACGTCGATGCTGCATTTCAGTGGATGTGTCAACGCGCAGGCGGCGGTGATTTTCTGGTAATTAGAACTACCGGCACTGACGCTTACAATCCATACATTCAACAACTCTGCCCGCAAATGAACTCAGTCGAGACGATCATCATCACCAGCGTGGCAGGTGCAAACACGGCATACGTCAGCAACCAGATCCTAAACGCTGAAGCGCTCTGGATTGCCGGTGGCGACCAGTCAACGTATGTGAACCTGTGGCGCGGAACGGCTGTGCAAACCGGCGTGAATCATCTGCTCAACGTGAAGCAGGCGCCAGTCGGTGGCACGAGCGCCGGCCTCGCAGTTCTAAGTCAATTCATCTACACGGGCCAGGTGGGCTCGGTGACGTCGAGTCAGGCGCTCGCAAATCCTTTTCATCGTTATGTCACTCTCGACCGTGACCTGTTTCAATCGGCACTTGGAACAAACAAGCTCTACGATTCACACTTCGTGACGCGCGATCGAATGGGCCGAACAATCGTCTTCCTCGCACGCATCGTAAACAACGGCTGGGCCACTCAACCTCGTGACATCGGATTAGACGAAGAGACCGCGCTACTCGTTTTGCCAAACGGTTCCGCCACGATGGTCGGCACCGGCACGGCGTATTTTCTACAGGCACCCGGACCTGCACAGGTACTCGCCGATCGCACGCCGTTGACCTATTTAAACATTAGTGTGTACAAAGTTCCGCAGGGCGGCACGTTCAATCTCTCGACGTGGACAGGCAACGGCGGCGTCGCTTATACCCTAAACGTAAACAACGGATCCCTGACTTCGACACAACCCGGCGGAAGTATCTACTGAAGGACTATCGACCATGAGAAATTTCAGTTCCCTCTTTGCATCAATCGCGGTTGTGCTGCTGTTCTTAGTCAACGCCCTGGCTCAGAACGCCAGCACAACTGCTTCTGTCGTTAAGACTGTTCAAGTCACTCCTTCTGTGAAAGAAGCTGAAGTGGGCCAACAGGTGAAACTCACCGTGGTCGCGTCTGATGCCACCGGCAATGCCATCAACGAGAAGCCTTCGACTTATTTTGCTGGTCCATTCGACATCGCCGCAGTCGACGATGACGGCAATGTGAAGCTGTTTGGTATAGGCGAAGTGACAGTCGGTGCAATTGTCGGCGGTATACCGGGCTTAACGACCTTTAAGGTGAAGGCGCCAGGCATTAAGACAATTGAGGTTGGTTCGCTGAAACATCCTCTCACGGTTGGTGGCAACGCAAGACTGGATGCCGTGACGCGCATCTTCAATGGCGATCCGCGCACTGGTGTCCCGGTCGAATGGACTTCCGATAATCCTCAAGTCGCACGAGTCTCGACGGGTGGTGTGGTCACCGGAGTTGGACCAGGTAAAGCCACGATTACAGCCACCTCCGGAGCGGCGACCGCCAAAACGACTGTGACTGTAGCGAAGAGTCTCAGCACCTTGATGGTGAACGAAGGTCCAAAGACTGCCCGCACTGGCGATCTGCTTGTCTTTACCGCGAAAGCAAACCCTGACGCGAACGTCACCCTCCAGTGGTCTGTAAACGGCAACGGCGCAACCATCGATGACGAGGGCAAATTTGTCGCTGAGCTGCCGGGCACTTACATCGTTACAGCCAGCAGTGGCATGTCTTCGTCAAGCACTTCAGTCGTAGTTACACCACGCAATCTGGAACGCGAGATCGAAGTCGTTGGTCGCGTCCCGTTCAAGGAATTTCAGGGAGCGGAACAGTGGATCATCGGCAACTATGCTTACTACTCGACGATTTCCGATCGGTTCGTCGTTTATGACATTTCCGATCCGGCAAATCCAAAACTAACCGACACGATTAAAGTCGATGCGCGTCTCGTCAATGACATCTCAACCACAGCGGACGGCAAGATCCTCGTGATCTCACGCGAAGGCGCTTCGAACCGGAAGAATGGTATAGCGTTCTATGACACGTCTGATCCGGCTCATCCAAAACTGATTTCCGAATACACGGCGACAGTCACCGGCGGTGTTCACAGTGCCTTCGTCGACGGTCACTACGTCTATCTAACCGACGACGCAACCGGCTCGATGCGCGTGATCGATTTCAAGGACGTGAAGAATCCGAAAGAAGTCGCGCGCTGGCAAACTGAGAATCCACTTGCCGGCACGATTCGCACGAAGGAAGGTGATCAAATCGCCGGACGCTATATTCACGATCTGCAAGTCAAAGATGGACTCGCGTATCTCGCTTACTGGCACGATGGTTTGGTCATTCTCGATGTTGGCGCGGGATTGAAAGGCGGCAGTCCGGAAAATCCGAAGTTTGTCAGCCAGTTGCGTTTCAATCATCACGAACTTTACGGCGATGGCTGGCTTGCGGGTACTCACTCAGTATACCGCTACGGCAAGTACGTCTTTATCGGCGACGAAGTGTTTCCCGGAATTTTCGATATCAAATCGCCAAAGCGTGTCTTCGTGCGTGGCATCGTGCACATCATCGATGTCTCGGATATCAATAATCCGGAGAAGGTCGGGGAGTATCCGGTGCCGGAGGGCGGCGCGCACAACATCTGGGTTGAAAACGATGTGATGTACGTTGGCTACTACAGCGGCGGCGGCCGCATCGTCGATGTCTCAGGTGAGTTGTGTGGTGATCTCTACCGGCAGGGACGTGAGATCGCGCGGATATGGACCGGCGATCCAGATGGCTTCCGTCCCAATCTTCCGATGACGTGGGGCGCACAACCGCATAAGGGGCTGATCTATTTCAACGACATCAACTCAGGGCTGTGGATCGTTAAGCTCGGCGAGAAGATCGAAAAAGGTTCGACGACGTCGCCAAACTAACCGGTAGTTGGGACAGGATTACAAGATTTTCATGATTTACAAGATTTGAAAATCTTAATTCTGCTAAATCTTGTAATCCTGTCCAAGGTTTTACTTATAGAAATCAATTCCCGCAGCAGCCGCGCCGACATCGAGCGTCGCCACGGTTTTTAGTACCCTGAGGTCGATAACTTCGACTGTCCCCGGCTCTGATCCAATCCCCTCCACCGTCACAAACGCATATCGATCATCAGGCGAAACTACCACACCGTGCAGCACTTTGCGCTTCGTCGGCAAACGCGCTAATTCCCTGCCACTCTTCAACTCGTAGATCGATACCGACTGATCGCGCTTATTCGTCGCGATCAAACGCTGGCCATCATGTGTGACCTCGAGGTTGTAAACACCAGCACGTGCAGGAATGCGACGCACGAGCGCCCACGTCTTAGCATTGATCTCAACAATCTCACTCGATCCATTACACGCAACAAAGACCGACGAGCCATCGACTGAAGGCTCGGCCCATGTTGGTGAGCACGAATTATCACCAGGCTTCGGAGGCTCCGAACCATGTCCTGCCATACCGTGCAGCGAATGCGTCTCCACGGCATTTGGTGGACTAACCAGTCCTTTCTCCTGATTCTTAGTCACCACAAAATAACGCGTCGCCTTCAACGTACGAGTATCAATCTCCACCAGCATGTCGTTCATCATGCACGCCGAGTATTGCTTCGTTCCCTGCGGATTCAAACGTGAACCATGCGGCATCGTGCAGGTTGGTATTCGCGCCACTTCGGTCATCGTCTGTGTTGAGACCACTGAGACTGTCGATGGGACCATGTCGCCATGTAGATTGAAGTTGACCACGAAGAGAAAGTTGCCGTCAGGCGAGATATCGAGCGTTGCGGGAAAGAATCCGAGTGTAACTTTTCCAACAACAGAGTCATCCTTCGTCGAGTATTTCCAAACGGTTCCATACGGGCGACCGTGCGCGATCGAAACGTAGTAGAACTTGCGGTCGGGCGAGATCACGATTCCGTGTGGGCCATCGATATCCACCGGCATGTCGCCAGTACCAATCTCCCGCTCGATACGAATACCTTCAGGACCAAAACGAATCAAAGAAATCTTGTCCGCAGATTCCGACAAGACGTAAAGCAGATAATCCTTGTCTGGCTTGGTCTGTGATCTTGATGAAACCGGACAGAGCGCGGCCCACAAAAACACGAAAAGAAATATCAGTTGACGATGATACTTTTTGTTCAACTCTTTCGCCTTAACAGTTACTGGCGCGAATTCAGCCTCACGGCCGCGTTTTCGCCCGATATTTTAATCCAAAAAGGAGACACGAAGGTGAAAGAGATTACTACTCAATCTACCGGTGCCGCTACCAAGCTCACCACCTCAATCATCATCAAGCGAAGCATTTTTGCTCTCTTGTTTGCAACTCAACTTTTATTCGTCAACATAATCGCTCAAGCTCAGACCTACCAAATCATAAACACTCAAAACTCCGTAGTCGGTGGAGATCTGAGTAAAACCGTCACCACCATTCAGGAAGGCAACAACTCGCTCAATCGTTTTCTGATGACAGAAGTCTCGAAGCCACTGCCAGACCACGCGATTCGTGGCGCTGTTTTGTTGATGCCGCCACTTGGAAGTGGTTTTCAGAACTACGAAGTCGGTGAGAGTGGTGACTACAACAATTCTTTTGTCGCATTTTTCGCGCGCCGGAACTTTGCGGTCTTCGGTTACTCGACAAGAGTGCATGGTCTAACTGCCGGATCGTGTGAGAGTGGTGTTATCGATTGCTCGCCGATGGCGAACTGGGGTTTGCAAACTGTCGTCGATGACGCGACGTTCATACGCGAACAGATTGCGCTGAAATATCCCGGGCTAAAGATCGTAGTGGGCGGACTCTCGATGGGCAGCGTCGCTGCGCAGGCATTACTGAGTGCCCATCCAAACGATTATGCCGGGGCGATTCTGATCGAAGGTACTATTCACGACACCGACGCGAACGTTCGCGCTATCAACGCGAACTTCTGTGCGTCATTCGAAGCAATGCTCGCGGGCGGCGTGTATTACGACGGGCAGAGTGGACCAGCGGTCAAGGTGTTGAGTCAACTAGCGCAGATCGCTCCGAATGCGCCGACGATGTTTCCGGGCTTCCCGCCGGGAATCACCAATCACCAGGCGTTTGTTCTTGCACTAAGCGCGCCACCGGTATCACCGCTTGCGCCTCGACCGGGCTATTTCAATCTCGCCGGCAACTTCATTGAGGATCGTTTCTTCTTCGCAAATGAACAATTGCTCCATGACAACCTGGCGGGGTTCAATGACTACACGCCGATACTCGCTATTAGAGATCTCAATTGCGGTCTGGCTGGTGAGACGGCGTTCACTAACAACCTCGGTAGCTTCGCGGGACCGGTAATTATGTTTTCCGCTGGGCATGGGTTTGGAAGTGCAATGTTTGATACTGCGCAACTGATGAGCTCGGCGGACGTGAGCATCCATTCCCGAGCTGACTACGGGCACGTTGATTACATGTTTTCAACAAATCACCTGCACGAACTCGAGCATCCGATTTTCAACTGGTTGCTACAAAAACCATTCAAATGATTAGCTAGAATTGGTTCAACTGTAGGGGCGGCCCTCCGTGGCCGCCCGTGGTTTAGTAACGGGTTCAAGACACGGGCGTTGTCGTTTT
>DATEIS010000430.1:0-6463 GCA_035278765.1 Pyrinomonadaceae bacterium
GTCCTCTATTTCAAACGTGCGCCGTTGGGGACGTCTTCAGTAAATGTGGCGATCACGGGGCGACCTTCCTCACCGTAAGATGCGGCGACGACCATTCCCTGCGACTCGTAACCGCGCAGCTTGCGTGGCTTGAGATTCGCGACGATGACAACCTTGCGCCCGACGAGTTTCTCCGGCTCATAGTATTGCGCTATACCCGCCAGTATTGTCCGTGGCTGTTCTTCACCAAGATCGACCTTGAGCAGGAGCAGCTTGTCAGCCTTCGGAATCCGCTCCGCGGACAACACCTGGCCCACGCGCAGGTCCACCTTCGCAAAGTCGTCAATCTCAATGAAACTAGTGACACCGACTGCATCCGCTTCAGTGGCGTGTGTCATCGGCGGCTCTGGTTGTGCCGGCGCGTTAATTTCAGACATGATTTTCCCTTTATCGAGACGCGGAAACACCGGCTGGACCTCGCCGATCTTCACGCCTTCTTTAAGTTCACCCCACTTCAATTCTGTCGGATCGATCTGCGCCGGCGAGCCATCGAGTCCTAGCTGGCTCCAGATCGCTCGACTCGCGTCCGGCATCACCGGATACAGCATGACACACAACCAACGAAGCGATTCCGCGCCGAGATACAGCACAGCGCCCAGCTTCTCTTTCTGATTCTCATCTTTCGCGAGGTCCCACGGTTTGGCGTCGGAGATGACCTTGTCGACACGTGCGACGACAGACCACGCCGCCTCGAGCGCCCTACTAAATGCAAGATTCTCGAAGTGCAAAAGAAACTGATCCCGCGCCTGCTCGATGAAAGTCTTGTCCTCGGAAGCGCTTCCGGAAGGAATGGTCGAATCACAGTAGCGCGAAATCATCGTGAGTGTGCGACTCGAAAGATTTCCCAAACCACTCGCGAGATCACTGTTCGCTCGATCGATCAACCCTTCATAACCAAAACGCCCGTCCTGCCCAAACACCATCTCGCGCAGACAGAAGTAGCGAATCGCATCGATCGAAAAATGTTTCTGCAAAACGTCGAGCTCGATCACGTTTCCCAGTGTCTTCGACATCTTGCGACCGTTTGGATCGAGCCACATTCCATGAGCGACGATTGCACGTGGCAGCTCAACTCCCGCCGCAAGCAGGAACGAGGGCCAGTAAACAGCGTGAAAGCGCAAAATGTCTTTGCCCACGAGATGCAGCGCGGGCCAAAACTTCTCGAAGCCAACAGCTTTCTCGCGTGTTTCATTTCCGAAACCGATCGCCGTGATGTAATTCGTGAGCGCGTCAAACCAGACGTACATCGTGTGCTCCGGATCATCTGGAACCGGCACGCCCCAACTAACAGATGACTTCATACGGCTCACCGAAAGATCCTGAAGCCCGCCGCGAACAAAACTCATCACTTCATTTCGCCGTGACTCGGGTCTGACGAAGTCGGGGCGGCTCTCATAAACGGACAGCAACGCTTCGTCGTAGTCCGAAAGTCGAAAGAAATAACTTTCTTCCGACACGCGATCGAGCGGCGTTTCATGAATCAGGCAAGTCGGCGGATCGCCCTCGTTCTTCGGTTTCTGGTATTCGTCCTCGGTTTTGTACTCAGCGCAAGGAGCACAGAACCAGCCTTCATAATGCCCTTTGTAGATTGCGTCGTTACCCTTCGGCGTTTTTGCTTTCGCCACTCTGCGCCAGAGTTCAGTCACACCTTCATAGTGAAACGGTTCAGTGGTGCGCATGAAGATGTCGTAGCCGCCGTGTTCGGTGTCCAAACCAAACTCGCCCGTCATCTTCTTGAAATAACTGACGACGTAATCCGCCTGCTCTTGTGGCGTGCGTCCGTTTTTCTGCGCTGCGCGTTCAATGTTGATGCCGTGTTCGTCGGTGCCAGTCAGGAAATAGGTCTCGACGCCGCGCTGTCGTTTCGAGCGCGCGATCGTATCGCCCACGATCATCGTGTAGAGATGTCCGAGGTGCGGAAGACTGTTAGCGTAGTAGATAGGTGTAGTGACGTAGAAGGTATTCATCCAGATTTTTGTGTTTTTTAGTCCTTGCCTTTGATCAGTGACATGGCTTCAGCGCGTGTTCGTGGGTCGGAACGGAAGCCACCCAGCACCGCGGAGGTCACGGTTTTTGCATCGGCCTTTCTCACTCCCCGAAGCGTCATGCATGTGTGTTCAGCTTCGATCACCACCATTACGCCGAGTGGCTTGAGACCTTCGAATAACGTGTTCGCGATGTCTGTCGTGAGTCTCTCCTGTAGTTGGAGACGTCGCGAAAAAGTTTCCGCCAGTCGCGCCAGCTTTGAGATCCCGAGAATGCGGCCGCCTTTCGGAATGTAGGCGATGTGACAACGACCAACAAACGGCGCCAGGTGATGTTCACACAACGACGCGATACTGATGTCTTTCACGATCACCATTTCGTCGTGCTTATCACCGGGCAAAGGAATCACATGCTGCGTGGGATCTTCACGCATGCCTGAAGTCAACTCGGCATACATCTCGGCGACACGCTGCGGTGTTTCCTGCAAACCCGGGCGTTCAAGATCCTCGCCGATTCCTTCAAGAATCAACCGCACGCCTTGTTTGATCTGTTCTAAATCGACTTTGTTCGTCATCCGTTTTATCCGTGGCGTTTTTGCGCTAGTGCGAGGCGAGCAGCCTCTTCCACAACCTTCAAAGGCACGTTCGCCTGCGCCGCTACCTCCCGGCACTGCTCAAACTCCGGCATTTCGTTTACAACGCGTCCGTCCAGATGCGCTACTTTAACATCTATCGGTCCATACTGCGTTTCCACTCTCACGACACTTCGCTCGAGAGCGCGCCGAGAAACTTCATGACTGCGCACGCCGAGCGTTGTCGTTTCCGTAAACAACAACTTCATCAATGCTTCTTTCTCTTCACGGCCGCAGAGCACTGAGAGCAGTACGCCTGGACGATTCTTCTTCATTTGCACGGGCGTGAAGAAGCAGTCGAGCGCGCCTAGTTCGAGCACTCGATCCATGACGTGTCCAATGATCTGTGGCGACGCATCGTCGAGATTTGTTTCGAGCATCCACAACCGTTCGTCAGTCGCGCCGTCTGCCTGAGTGCTACCAATCATGACTCGCAGAACGTTCGGGAAGTCCTGGTATTCGCGTGTGCCGGCGCCATAGCCGGTGACCTCAGTCGTCATTTGCGGGATTGGTCCATACTCGGTGCAAACCGTGGTGATGATCGCCGCGCCAGTCGGCGTAAGCAGTTCACCTTTGATTTCGGTGGCATAGAACGGCACGCCTTTGAGCAATTCAGCAACGGCGGGCGGCGGAATTGGAAACTGACCGTGGGCCATCTTAACGAACCCGCTGCCCACGTGTAGTGGTGAACAGAAAAAGCGATCGATCTTCAGCGTGTCGAAGCAAATCGCAGCACCTACGACGTCGACGATCGCGTCGAGCGCGCCAACCTCGTGAAAGTGAACGTGATCGACAGGCTCGTTGTGAACGCGCGCTTCAGCTTCGGCAAGACGTGTGAATATCTGAACGGCGCGTTGTTTCACCGAGTCGGAGAGGCCAGAGCCTTCGATGATCTGTTTGATGTCTGAAAGGTGACGATGCTTGTGTTCGTGTGCTGTCTCGACACGCGCATATGTCGCACTCAGACCGGAGCGATTAACTGTTTCAAATCGGATATCAAAACCAGTGACCGGAAGAGTTGATAGCTGAGTGCGGAGGTAGTCTGGATCTACTCCAGCGGCCACCATCGCTCCGAGAATCATGTCGCCGCTCGCGCCGGCAAAACAATCAAAGTAAAGAGTCTTCATGTTCGCAATAGCGGCAAAACCTCGCCGGCTTTGCCCATTAATACTTCATCACAAAGTCTTGATAACGGTGTCGGCTCCGGATTCACTTCACAAAGAAATGCACCTGTCGATTTCGCGATTTCAGGGATCCCGGCTGCCGGATACACGAGACCCGACGTTCCAATCACGATACATAGCTCACATTGCGACGCGCGTTCAGCCGCAAGTTCGAATGCTCCCGGTGGTAAGACTTCGCCAAATAGAACTACGTCCGGCCGCAAGGAGTCTCCGCACTCCAAACACGCATCAGGACGTTTAGCGCCCGATGACATATCGTGCACCGAACGGCAGGCAATGCAGCGCGCCCGCCAGATGTTGCCGTGTAGTTCGATCACGTCACGCGAACCGGCTTGCTGGTGCAGGCCGTCGATATTCTGCGTGACCACCGTGAATTCCGGAAACCGTTCCTGCCATTGCGCAATTTGGTAGTGAGCTTCGTTTGGCCTGAGACCGTCCATAAAGTCGCGGCGATAATCGAACCATTCCCAGACGGCCGGGAGGTTACGTTCAAGCATCTCCGCGGATGAGATAACCTCGAACGGAATTCCTTTCCAGACGGTCGTATTCCCGCCGCCGCGAAACGTCGGCACACCCGACTCTGCTGACACACCGGCGCCCGTAAGCACAAGGACGCGCCGCGCTTCAGCAAAGCGCCGCCGCAACTCCGAAGGAATCTGCATAGTCTGCGCGATGGTAGCAGATAGGTCCGATACGTCCTAAAGGACCTATATTTGCTATACTCTGCCCTTTTGTCCTATGACCTTAACTGAACTTCAACAAAAATTGCGCGAGCGAATTCGCGCCGCCGCCCGCGAGACATTCAGCGTCGAGCTGCAACAGGTTAACGCTGAAACTCCGCCGCGCGCTGAACTCGGAGATCTTGCTTTCCCCGTCTCGTTCGAACTGGCAAAGCTCGTCAAACAAGCGACCGGTGAAAAGCAGAACCCCCGCGCGATTGCGGAAAAACTCAAGACTCAGCTCGAAGACATCGAAGAAGTGTCGCTCGTCGAAATCGCAGGCGCCGGCTACATCAACGTCTTCTACGATCGCGCGAAATTGCTCGGCATATTTGCGGGGTCAACTGAACCGGACAAAGAGCACCTTGATCGACCCAAGAAGATGGTCGAGCACACGAGTATCAACCCGAATAAAGCTGCCCACATCGGCCACGTTCGCAATGCTGTCCTTGGTGACACGTTTGTGCGGATCCTGAAAGCCGCGGGCGATCGGATCGAAGTCCAAAATTATATTGACAACACCGGTGTGCAGGTAGCAGATGTCGTCGTCGGCTTCTTGCATTTGGAGAAGAAGGATCTAAACGAGATCAAAGCCGTCGACGCCTCACTCACCAAAGACCACACATTCGACTACTACTGTTGGGATCTCTACACGAAAGTTGGTCTCTTCTACCGGGACGGCAACCCCGGTGGCGAGATGAATCCGGAAAAGGTCAAGCTCCGCAACGAAGTGCTTCACGCACTCGAAGAAGGCGGCACTAACCCGATTGCCCAACTGGCCGATTACGTGGCCACGCGCAACGTCGAATGCATTCTCGACACGATGGAGCGCCTCGACATTCGTTACGATCTGCTCGCTCGCGAGTCAGACATTCTGCATCTGCACTTCTGGGATCGCGCCTTCCAATTGATGAAAGAGAAAGGCGTGATCCGTTATGAAACCGAAGGCCGTCACGCAGGCTGCTGGGTCATGCCGTTTGAATCGCACACAGGCACTGACGAACACGAGTCAGACAAGATCATCGTGCGTTCCAATGGCACCGTCACTTACACCGGCAAAGATATCGCCTATCAACTCTGGAAACTCGGCAAGCTCGGGCTCGACTTCAATTACCGCGTTTTTCGAAACTACGACGACGGACATACACTTTGGTCCAGCCAAACCGAACCTGAGACAACCGAAACTGATCGCCCACAGTTCGGCGGCGGCGTGACTGTTTATAACGTCATCGACTCGCGACAGTCGTATCCACAGGAGATCGTCGCACGCGGAGTCGCCGCAGTGGTTCCGGAGATTGGCGAAGACGCGAGCGTCCACTTCAGTTACGAAATGGTCGCGCTCTCACCAGCGGCTTGTGAGGAACTCGGCATCGAGCTTAGCGATGAAGATCGGGCGCGGCCGTACATCGAGATGAGCGGGCGCAAAGGTCTCGGCGTGAAAGCCGACGCTCTGATCAATCAACTCGAAGCCGGCGCGCTCACCGAAGTCGAGAAAAGAAATCCTGAACTCTCCGACAACGACAAGAAAAAGACCGCACACGAAGTCGCAGTCGCAGCATTGCGCTATTTCCTGCTCAAATTCACACGCAACACCGTGATCGCCTTTGACTTCAAAGAGGCGCTCTCGTTCGAAGGTGAAACCGGCCCGTACTGCCAGTACGCAGCGGTGCGAACCAACTCGATCTTTCGCAAGCTCCCGGAGGAAACTGTCGCAGCGTCAGATGCGTTAATAAAACAAATAGCCGGCGACAGCGCCTTGCAGGCAAAGGTTTCGGAGGTGCT
Source organism: Pyrinomonadaceae bacterium (assembly GCA_035278765.1). Lineage (GTDB taxonomy): Bacteria > Acidobacteriota > Blastocatellia > Pyrinomonadales > Pyrinomonadaceae > PSRF01. The sequence continues at coordinate 6,342 of DATEIS010000430.1, forward strand.
GTCCGGCGAAGGCGGAACGGAAATCTGGTCGCTGGTGATGCTGTCGCAACAGCTCGACGAGGTCATTGTGCAGTGTCGAAATTCCGCGGAGCCTGCTAATCTTGCGAAGTACACTTTCTCGC
>DATEIS010000431.1:0-5010 GCA_035278765.1 Pyrinomonadaceae bacterium
AGACACTGTTCGCGGCGATGCCCTGTCTGCTTTGCTCAATCTCGGATACCAGAGATCGGCCGCGGAAAAGGCGATCGATGCCGCACTCGGCGAAGGTGGTGATATAACTGTCGAGTCAATCCTGAGACGCGGTCTGAAGAAATTAGCCAGAGTTTGAAAACGCCATGCCTCCTGAGTCAATATCAGCGCGTGTGAAAGACAGTTTTCCCAACGACGACGATCGTCAACTCGATCTGACGCTGCGCCCAACTCGCATCGAGGAATACATCGGACAGCGGCAGGTCAAGGAAAATCTTCGTGTCTACATGAAGGCCGCGCGCAATCGTCGCGAAGCCCTGGACCACGTCCTGCTCACTGGCCCACCAGGCTTAGGCAAGACCACGCTCGCTAACATCATTGCAAATGAAATGGGGGCCGAACTGAGGTCGACTGCCGGTCCGGCAATCGAGAAAGCGGGCGACATCGCAGCTCTGTTGACTAACCTCCAGGAGGGCGACGTACTTTTCATCGACGAGATCCATCGTCTATTACCGGCGCTCGAAGAAAAACTCTATCCGGCGATGGAAGACTATCAACTCGATCTCTTGATCGGACAAGGCGCTGCCGCGCGTTCGATCAAACTCGAGCTGCCAAAGTTCACACTGATCGGCGCTACCACGCGTGCTGGTCTAATCACCGCCCCTCTGCGTGGACGCTTCGGTATCGTCTTTCATCTCGACTTCTACCCGCACGACGATCTGGAAATCATCTGCAAACGTTCCGCAGAGATTCTCGGCGTTGAGATCGACGACGAAGGCGCGCGTGAGATTGCACGTCGCTCACGCGGCACGCCGCGTATCGTCAATCGCCTGCTGCGTCGTGTCCGCGATTATGCTGAAGTTGATTACGACGGTCGCATCAATAGAAAAGTCGCAAACGATGCTCTCAATCGTATGGAAGTCGACACCTACGGTCTCGACGAAATGGATCGCAAACTGCTGTTGACGATCATCGAGAAGTTCAGTGGTGGGCCAGTCGGACTGGGTACGATCTCGGCGTCGATTCACGAAGAAAAAGATTCAATAGAGGAGATCATCGAACCATATTTGATTCAGATTGGATTTTTGGATCGCACACCGCGCGGTCGTTGCGCGACGCCGCTCGCATACGGACACTTCGGTATTAATCCTCCCGGCGCAAGGATGCCCAACCTGTTCGACCCCCGCTGAGTTCTGCGTTAACCTGCGGCATCGCGGTTAAATTAATGAAGCTCTTCTCGTCATTCTCGCGTCATTCATTAGGCGTTCGGAATCGCTCGCCGTGGCGATCGATGCTTGGGCGTTCGCTGCACCAGTTTCACGAAAACGATCTCTTCACGTCGGCGGCGGCAATGAGTTACTTCGGACTGATGGCGCTCTTCCCGGCACTGCTTTTACTCTTTGCGCTCAGCAACAAACTCGCGGCCGGCAGTCAATTACTCACTCACGCCGTCGACGTCTATCCGGGCTCGGCGAAGTTTCTTCGCGAAACAATCGAAGCGTTTTCAGATCTCGGCTTTGGTGCGATCGTAACGTGCATTGTGCTGGTGTTCTGGGCAGGCTCTTGGGTCTTCGCTGTGATCGAACGGGCTCTCAATCGCATTTGGGGAGCAGTTTCGAGAACCTTCTTGCACGGACGAGCATTGACGATCGGAATGGTAGGCGCGGTTGGTTTGTTGCTGGCACTCTCTGTCCTCGCGACGTCGATCCTCGTTGCGTTTCGTGAGATGGCCGTCAGGCTCTCACCCAGACAACTCGAGCGATACACGTTGCTGGCTTCAGTCGGCAGCGCGTTCTGGCAAGTGTTGTTCGCAGCGGTCAGTTATCTGGTCACGGTTGCGCTCTTTGTCCTCGTCTATCGCTTCATGCCGAAGGCGGAGGTTACCTTGCGCGACACGTTGCCGGGCGCTTTTCTGGCAGGTGCGCTGTGGGAAATCGCGAAGTACGTTTTCGCGTGGAGCCTGGGCTACTTTCATTACGACCAGATTTATGGCTCGGTTGGCGCTGTGGTTGCAGTGCTGACATGGAGTTATGTATCGAGCTTGATCCTGCTCTTCGGCGCTCAACTCACCGCAGTGTTCCATTACGAGCATCCTTCAGCCGCAGATGAACACGGATGAAAATCACGGATTTTGATTACGAGCTTCCGGCTGAACTGATCGCGCAGGCACCACTGGAAGATCGTGATGCGTCGAGAATGCTCGTTCTGAATCGGCGTGAACAGGATTGGGCTGAATCCAGTTTTAAAGAGTTCGCCAGTCATCTTCGGCCTAACGATGTTGTGGTTGTAAACAACTCGCGGGTGATACCGGCGCGGTTGAATGGACAGCGTGAAGGATCAGGAGGCCAGGTCGAGATCTTTCTCGTGCGCGAGATCGACACTAAGGTATGGGAAGCCCTCGTGCGTCCCGGTGCGAGATTGAAAAAAGGATCGCGCGCAATCTTCGGTGAAGGCAAGTTAATTGCAGAATTGCTCGATGAACCGGGTGCGGAACTGCGACATGTGCGCTTTCACTGTGAAGGCTCTTTTGACGACACGCTTGCCGAGATCGGTTCGACCCCACTCCCGCCATACATCAAGCGCCCTTCCGGAGTTTCGAATGCAGATCGCGAACGCTATCAAACGGTCTATTCCAAACAACGTGGCGCCATCGCCGCGCCCACAGCAGGCTTGCATTTCACACCCGACGTGCTAGCGCAAGTTGCCGGGATTGCTTCGATTGCAGAGGTGACTTTGCATGTCGGTTACGGAACCTTCGAGCCCGTTCGCGTCGAGGATGTGGCTCAACATTCGGTCAGTAGCGAGCGCTTCGAAATATCGGAATCAACGGCGCAAACTATCAATGAAGCAGACAGAGTGATCGTCGTCGGAACCACAACAATGCGAGCACTCGAGTCTGCAGCCTCAGAGCAAGGTCACGTTGTCGCAGGCAAGGGCGTCGCGAGTCTGACGATTAAACCTGGTTACCAATTCCGCATCGCTGACGCGCTGTTAACCAACTTTCACCTGCCGCAATCTTCGCTGCTAATCCTCGTCAGCGCCTTCGCAGGCCGCGAGTTTGTCCTGCGCGCGTACGAGCACGCAGTCGCCCAGCGATACCGTTTCTACAGCTACGGCGACTGCATGTTAATCCTGTAGGCGTAAGCTAAATGTCGATGGTAGACTAGACGCGGTTTCTCTCTCCCGAACCACAAGGCTATGGCAGTATTAAAGAAATTTCGATCCCGCTGGTGGTCACAGTCAGAGGTTCAGTACGACGGCGAAAAAAAGGAGAGTACTCCGAGGCCTTCGTGGAACACGAGCTACGACATCCGCCCGCTAACCATCTCGCAGCTCGATGAAGTGTGGCGGCTCGATCAGCGCTGCTTTATCGACGGCGAAGCCTATAGCCGCGAAACCTTCGACTACCTTCTGACGGCTCCCGAATCGGTTTCTTATCGCGCGGTTACGACAGGCGGAGTGATGGCCGGGTTTGTAATCGGACTCGTCGAACCAGATCACACCGGACACGTAACGACGGTCGGCGTCGCCCCGGAACACAGACGACGCAGTTTGGCGAAGAGACTGATGGGAACAGTTGAAGACGGCTTCCGTAAACGCAACGTGAGACTCGTGCGACTGGAAGTCCGCACGATGAACATCGCCGCGCAGAAACTCTACGAGAGCCTCGGCTACTCCGTTACTCAAAAACTTCCCAAGTACTATTCCAACGGCGGCGACGGGCTATTGATGCTCAAAAGCCTCGAATAAGAATAAGCCACAGATGAACACGGATAACACTGATCTGAATTCAGATCTGCGTTTATCCACGTTCATCTGTGGCTAAATATTTATCCTTTTCTCAGTTCAGTAAGAACCTGCTTAGCAACCGCTTTCAGCGTGTCGAACACGCCCTGACCCGTGGAGGCTACGGCCTCGACAACAGGTTCGCCTTTGCGTTGCAGTTCGGCGGCGAGATCTTCAACCCCAACGATATTTCCCAGATCGCGCTTGTTGAGTTGCAGCACGTAGGGGATCTTCATCAGATCGTAACCCTGTGACTGCAAATTCTCTTCGAGGTTGTACAACGACTCGATATTGGCGTCCATTCGCTCTTCCTGCGAATCAGCCACGAACACAACTCCATCTACACCTTTCAAAATCAGTTTGCGCGATGCATCGTAAAAGACCTGACCCGGAACTGTGTACAGGTGAAAGCGCGTCTTGAACCCGCGAACTGTTCCCAACTCGAGCGGCATAAAATCGAAGAACAACGTGCGGTCAGTTTCTGTCGCGAGGCTGATCAGCTTACCGCGCGCCTGTGGCGCAGTCGAATCGAAGATGTACTGCAAATTGGTCGTCTTACCACACAAACCTGGGCCGTAGTAAACGATCTTGCAGTTGATTTCTCTGGAAGCGTAATTAATAAAGGTCATAGCGTGTCGTTAGCTGAAAAGACTGTCGATGTCCTCGTCGGTGATGCCGGCGAAGGGTGAATCGAGGTCGTCGTAGTCTCCGGCTGCAATCTCTTCGAACATTGCGGCCAGTTGATGAGAAATCTGTTTACTGCGGAGTTTCACTAGTCCGAGGCTGGAACGCTCGTCAAAGACGACCACGAGCAGGAGCCTGCCGACTACGGAGATGTGAATGCTCTCTTTTTCACCTTCGTGAGAGAGCGTCGGAAATTCTTTCTCTCCGATCAGTTCAGCCATGCCACCCGTCGCTGCGACGTTGCCGGCAGCGAGGGATGCCAAACTGGTTGTGTCAAGATTTCCCACTTCGCCCTGGGACGCGATCTCCTGACCGTCCTTATCTACCAAAAAGACCACCTTGGCTTGGGCGTCCATTCGCAATCGCGCCAGGACAGCCTTTATTTGGTGGTATTGCTGTTCACGCAACAGGATTGGTGTGTCTGCCATTGTGCGACTCTTTATTGAAGGCCGGGGCGGGATGTTTCCTTGGAGAGTTAAAAGCTGAACGCCTGTTCCGCGGATTGCAAATTCTGAAACTAAA
>DATEIS010000432.1:0-4186 GCA_035278765.1 Pyrinomonadaceae bacterium
CGTCGGGTCAGCCTCGGCAACAAGATCCACCCGACGCTACCGCGTTACGGTACTGACCTCTTCCAAGCAGCGGGCCTGACTTTTGAGGAAAAGCTGAATAATCCTCACATCTCCCGCTGTTTCAACGGTTTGCTCCTCAAAGGTGGTAACCAGGTAACCGTTGAAACAGCGCGGAGTACTAACCCTTCCCAACTCTTGAAAGCAAATTCTTCCACCGAATGAAACGATTTTGCGGTTTTCTTCATTACAAATGAAGGTAGGCGTAGCCCCAATTTAAGAAAGAGAGTGCCTCATGGAATCCGCTCGAAGCCTCCCGGATCCAAAAGCTCAAGCGGAGGATGTTAAGGATGACCCCACTCTGGCCCGCGTGCTTCTGTCGCAAGTCTTGATTGAGGAGTACGAAGCGCTGGACCAGCCGCCGGTTCCAGAGTTCGAGGAACTCAAGAAGTATTCCCAGTACGACAAAGAAACAATCAAGAAGATCTACAGATTGATGAATGACGCGCAGCACCGGCGTATTGCCGAACTGCGAGCGAAGTTCAGCAGGCAATTCCCTCGTGATGGATCGCTCGTGAACAACGCGATCCTGTACGAGGCCTCAGCTGCCGACGACCTACGCGGAGTTCTCAAGCAGGAGTTCGACGATGACAAACGGCAGAGCACAGAAGATCGGGAAGCTTACATCGAGCGCAGGCTTATCGAAACCTATAACACCAGCACGGGAAATAACACTCCAAAAAACGTAGATCTCACCGCAGCGCAAACACTTCGATCGGCGTTATGTCTCTCCGGAGGTGGCATTCGTAGCGCCACGTTTAATCTCGGAATTCTGCAGGGACTTGCACGACACGGATTGCTGGACAGGTTTGATTACCTGTCGACAGTTTCAGGCGGCGGTTTTATCGGCGGTTGGGTGTCCGCATGGAAGTATCGCAGTGGATTGAAACAAGTAGTTAACGACTTGCGAAAGCCCGCCGAACCACTTGTCCCGGATCCAAAACCGGTCGAGCACCTGCGAATCTACAGCAATTATCTGAGTCCTCAACCAGGCTTACTCAGTGCGGATACGTGGACGCTTATCGCTACGCTGATACGCAATCTCCTGCTCAATTGGTTTGTATTTGTCCCGGTGCTGCTCGCGTTTCTGTTGGTACCGAGAATGTGGGCCTCAATCGTTCTGCGTAGCGGTAGTAATCCGGTGGAGGCAGTTGGGTGGTCGTGGTGGATCGGCGTCCTCGCCGCTATCGTAGCCCTTTCTTATATTGGGCTAAATCTGCCAAGCTCGAGCAGCTACACTGCAACTTCGTCAAAAGAGCGATTCAAGATCAGACAGCGACCCTTCCTGATTGGGTGCCTCCTTTGGTTAGTGATCAGCGCGGCTTCCTTTTCGGTTTATCTCTGGAACTGGCATGTACTGGGGTTTGATCCAATGTTGTGGCGGTCCTATGCACGGCTCGGAATGGCGATCGTTGCTCTCCCCTGGGTTCTTTGCGTTATCAAAGTTTTCCTGACCACTGAGAAAAAACAAAAACGAAAGCGGGTGTTCCCTGTAGCTGCCGCAACGTTTCTCATTTTCCTGGTCCAATTGATTGTTGGATATGTAGCAAGTGCCGTAGTTATTCTGATCTTGCCGCAGCTCTACGATCAGGGTCTGCTCTACTCAGTCTTTTCTGTTCCTCTCTTCCTGATATTGATGGGGTTTGAAGCTGTGCTCATTAGCGGTTTTACCAGCCGGCTCAGCAACGATGATGATCAGGAATGGTGGGCTCGCGCCGGCGCATGGGTTTTGATTGTTGCCGTGATGTGGATTCTGGTTCACTCACTCGTGCTGTATGGACCACTGCTGATTCTGAAACTTGAGACAACAATTGCGAAGTTGCTGGACCAGGGTCGTTTGAGAAATCTCACTTGGTCTGACTGGGGGAAGATGGCTGTGACCGTGCTGGGCTTCCTCTCCGGCGTAATCACTCTCTTCGGTGGCTTCAGCGCCAAGACTCCGGCCAATGACAAAGAGGCTCAGAAAGCCGGAACCGGTGGACTCTTGCTAGCTGTTCTCACGCAAGTGCTCGCGCCGATTTTTCTCGCGTTTGTGATCATCCTGCTCTCGCTGGGCACCGATTGGTTGCTGATTAGCCGGCCTTCTCAATACTTCAATGCTCGAGTTGTGGGAATGACGCTGCCACCTGCCTCCTCGCCTTTAGCGGACTGGCATTGTCTATTGATTACGTATACACCCTTCCGTCTGCTGGTATTTCTGTTTTTCATGTTGCTCCTACTCGGTGTTGTCCTCGGGCGATTGATTAGTACCAACGTATTCTCGCTCCAGTATCTCTGGCGCAATCGGATAATTCGAGCGTACCTCGGCGCGTCTCACACGGATCGACGACCAAATCCTTTTACTAACTTCGACAAGTACGACAATGTTCACATGCACCAGTTGTGGCCGCAACCCGTTACTAGTCGAACCGAAGACACCGACGTGGATCCCACCCAGCCGAAAGTTCCTTTTACACGGAAACTCTTTCATGTTTTGAACCTGGCGCTGAATCTGACCGGTGGAGAAAAACTACAATGGCAGGATCGTAAAGCAGAGTCGTTTACGGTGTCTCCGCTTCATTCCGGCAGTTACTGGCTTGGTTATCGACGCTCCAGTCATTACGGCGGACTAGACGGAATCACGCTGGGTGGTTCGGTCGCTGTTTCCGGCGCGTTCGTTAGTCCGAACATGGGATTCATGATGAGTTCGCCGGTGGTCCGCTTTCTGATGGCGCTCTTTAACGTGCGGTTCGGTTGGTGGCTAGGTAATCCTGGATCAGCCGGCGATCGAACAAATATCTTCGAACGCATACTCACTGGACCCGCCAAGTTGTTGGGCTTTGAAGTGAAGCGTCCGTTTCGACTGGATTCACCGCGACTATCCGTGATCCCCTTCTTGTCTGAAGCGACTGGCAGTATTGACGACACGTCGTCGTATGTTTACCTGTCTGACGGAGGTCACTTTGAGAACCTCGGTCTGTACGAGATGGTCCTGCGACGTGTTCGTTTTATCGTCGTGTGTGATGCGACTACGGATCCCGACTATTCGTTTGAATCGCTGGCGATGTCGATTCGGCAAATTCGTGTCGATCTTGGCGTGCCGATCGAGTTACAGGACATGGCGGTGGGAATACCGTCGCAAAATCTGAAGAAGAAATATTGCGCGATAGGTACTATTCGCTATTCGTGTGTTGATCGTGATCCTGATGATGCAACTACGACGGACGACGATTTTGACGGCACACTGATCTTCATCAAGCCATCCCTGATCGGTCAGGAGCCAAGAGATGTCATCAACTATTGGCAAAGCCGTTCGACTTTTCCTCAGGAAGTTATCACTGACCAATGGTTTAGTGAGGCACAGTTTGAAAGTTATCGTGCCCTGGGTTCGCGCATCATCGATGCGATTTGCGGTGACGGCCGCACCCAGATCAACCTTGCCGCGTTCGCTGAGAAAGTACGTGACCACAACGCACTGAATTTCCGCGCGTTCGACGACGAGATTGGATTTTTGGCCCTTCAGCAGGTGTTCAGAGATGGCGTGAAGAACGCGCCGTTGCAGTCGTATCGCGGCAAGGTCCAGAAGTTCATGGAGGAGCTACTCCGCTAACGCCGAAGGGAGAAAACTTCAACCGCGGATGAACACTGCTTCAACGCCGAAGGCGTTCGCTAATTTCAGCCCAGGGTTCGAGCGAAGCGAGTACCCTGGGTTAAATAACATAATGTCGAATCAACCCTGAAAGGGTTCCTCCCGCGGCTAACCCTTTCAGGGTTTAATTTCTCTTTTGCTATCGGTCACCCAGGGTTGTCGCTGGCGCTCCAACCCTGGGCTAAAATTAGCGAACGCCTTCGGCGTTTACCTTTTCTTGACAAGTTTCCGATCTCGCTCTACCGTGTGTCATCACTAATCAGATCTTTTGCAATTTAAAGTAGAGGCGCGACCTCCAAGAGTAGGCAAACGTATTGTGAAGGGAGTTTCGTTTGACTGAAAGGGGCTGGTCGCCGAAGTTCGCATTTGTTTCCTTCCGACGAATGCGGGTTGGTTGCCGCGGCTAAATCCGCGGGACTGTCACCGGTAACCGGTGGAGTGCTACGACGAAAATTTCGATTCTCAAAAGGGTCGGTCGTGTTCACTCGCGACCGGCCTTTT
>DATEIS010000433.1:0-3777 GCA_035278765.1 Pyrinomonadaceae bacterium
GATACCAGTTTCGTTGTTGCCTCCACGCAGTGAGAGTTACTGCAACGGCGGCAGAAGTCATCAACACCAACACGCCCGTCGCGTAGGCGCCGCCCTGATCGTTCACGTCGGCTTTGAAGATGAGTGTGACAGCGAAAGCAATCGCGATGATGACAATCACGAGGGGACGTGCAGCTCTGGCCCATTCCGGCGCCATACCGTAACGCGGCAGGTATCGAGGGACGATACTCAACAAACCAGCCATCGCCGATGCGCCTGCGAACCACAGAATCATGATCGCGCTGAGGTCGTAGACGGTACCGAAGATATCTCCAAAGAAGTGATGCGCGAGATAAGCGATCGCGCGGCCATTCGCTTCTCCACCCTCAGCGAATTTCTCCGCCGGAATCAGGATCGAAGTCACGAAGCTACTGCCGATGAGCAACACGCTCATGATTACAGCGGCGGTGCGGAGCAACTTCTTCGTGTTTCGAATACGTCCGCGCAGTAGGGGTTGCGCCTTTTCCTCGGGATGGCCCGCGCGAGTGGATTGGATATTGGCCCAATCGGCCTCACTCAAATCTGCGTCACCTTTGACCAGCGGCATCACGGCAACGCCGGTCTCAAAACCGGAGAGTCCGAGTGCCAGCTTGGGAAACAACATCAGCGAGACGCCGATTATCAGCCAGCCATTGCCGTGAACACTTGGGTGATCAAAAAGGGCCTGCTTCCATTCCGGAAAGTGAAAAGGATGTGTGACCAGTTCAAACACTCCGAAAGTAATCACAACAGCGTTCAGCAGTAGATAGACAGCCACAAGCGCCACAGCAATTCCAATCGCTTCCTTAAATCCGCGCAAGAAAATCACGCCCAGCACTGCGATGAGCGCGAGTGTCACGCCGATCTGATGTTTAAGAATCTCCGGAGTGAACGGATTCTCGATGACGTGGGCTGTCGCGTCTGCAGCAGAGAGTGTGATGGTAATGATGAAATCAGTGGCGACGAATCCGAGCAGAACGAGTACGAATAGCTTTCCCTTCCAGCGTGAGAGCTGGTGCTCCAACATCGAGATTGAGCCTTCACCGTGCGGGCTTTCTTCAGCGACACGATTATAAATTGGCAATGCGCCGAAGAGCGTGAGCAGCACCAGGATGAATGTCGCAACAGGCGAAAGCGCCTGGGCCGCAAGGAATGCGATTCCGGGTTGATAACCAAGAGTCGAAAAATAGTCGACTCCGGTCAAGCACATTACCTGCCACCATGGATGTTGTTTGTGAGGGCTGGCGTGTTCGGCGTCTTGTTGAGCGGACCCTTTGAATAACCAGAGTTTGAAACGTCGTCCTGCGGTTCTACCAATTAACCTATTGAGCAATTCTGCCCTTCCCTTACGCCTACGAGGTTAGCTGTCGGGCTCGAACAGGAAGTGTTCTAGGTGGGCATTGACGCTCACGATTAGCCCCGTGTTTCGCGATGCGAAACATTGGTTCCCCCGCGTTGCAGAGCATTTGGCCCAAACAACTTCGGCAGACATTAAGTTTTCAACGATTGTGATGTTACTCCTGCCGCCAAGTGGACGCAACAAACCTATGCACAGATTACACAGATTCAACCACCTACGTGCACAATCGGTCTTTGATCCGGATCTTTTTCAGCCTGACGCAGAACTTCGTGCGTCACCGGAGCCGTGTCTCCTTCGCCAAACGCGATGTACTTCAAAAGATATGAAACCGGATTCCCTTCACTCCAACCAAAATACACGTGCGGCAGTTTTCCAGTCTCATTTCTGATAAACAGCAGGAATGCGGCGATCGCATTCGGAACGGCGGGCGATTCCGTGCGCAGGATCTGAAATCGATCCACATGCTCTCCGCGAATCTTCAGCACACCCGAAAATTCGGAAGCATCTCCCGGAGTAACTTCGAAAAACAGAATCGGTTCACCGGCTGGAATGTGATTATCGATACGTTTTTCTTTCTCTTTTGCTTCGTACTCAACCGCGTCTCCCCGATCGCATCGGTTGGTGATGATGCGAACAGTTCCTTTCGCTGCCTTGCGGACAAACTCACGCGCCGCGTCGTCAAGCTCGATTCGATCCACTCGCAACTCTGTCGAACGCCACACACGAGAAAAGAGCGAACTCGCAACAATCGCAACGATGAAAATCAGCGCGATCTTAATTCCTTCCGGTTGCTCCACGATATTGACGACGGTCGTGTAGATAAAGACCAGAGAGATCAGCATGAACAACCATTGCACAGTTTGACCTCGTCTTCGCGCTGACAATGTGACTGCAATTGCCGCGGAAGTCATCAGGGCGAGCACGCCAGTCGCGTACGCACCTCCCTGCGCGTCAACATCGGCTTTGAAAAGAATCGTCACGATAAAACAGATCAAGGTGAACACGACCACGAGCGGGCGTGTCGCACCGGCCCACTCGGGCGCCATTCCATATCTTGGCAAGTAACGCGGGACAATGTTGAGTAGACCGGCCAATGCAGATGATCCGGCGAACCACAGTATCGAGATAGTGCTTAGATCGTAGATAGTGCCGAATATATCGCCGAGATAAGTGTGCGCCAGATAGGCCAAAGCTCGACCGTTGGCGGCTCCCGCTTCCTGCGTGGCTGTCTCCGCTTGGAATTCCTTCGCAGGTATCAGCATCGTCGTGCAAATACTGCTCGCAAGCAGCAGGAAGCTCATTATCAGCGCCGCAACTGTGAGCAGTTTGCGAGTATTGTGTATGCGACCTCTCAACTGCTCCGCTGACTCACCGGCACGAGCGCGATGAGAAGAAATCGGCTCCGGAAAACCTCCATTGCCGTTACCTTTGACGAGAGGCATCACGACCACGCCGGTTTCAAATCCTGACAAGCCAAGCGCCAGCTTTGGGAAGATGACGAGAGCCGTTCCGATCATCAGAAACGGACTACTGTGCCTTTCGAACAGCGCACGTTTCCAATCCCAGAAAACCGTAGCGTGTGTCGCGATTTCATAGAATCCGACGGCGATCACCGTCAGGTTTAGCGCCAGGTAAATCGCAACCAGAAAGACCGCAATGCCGATTGCTTCTTTAAAGCCGCGCAGAAAAATAGCGCCAAGAGCCGTGATCAATACCAACGTAACAATTGTTCGATGGTGCAGAAAGTGAAGATGTGCGAGGACAAACGGGTTCTCGACAATATGCGCCGTTGCGTCTGCGGCCGAGAGCGTTATGGTAATGATGAAACTCGTAGTAGCGAAGCCGAGTAAAGCCAGAACGAAGAGTTTTCCTTTCCAACGCGAAAGCAAATTCTCGAGCATCGAGATCGAACCGTCGCCGTGAGGACTCTCCGCAGCAACGCGCCGGTACATTGGTAACGCGCCAAAAAGTGTTAACAGTATTAGGACGAGAGTAGCTATCGGTGAGAGTGCGCCTGCGGCCAGGAATGCGATGCCAGGTTGATAACCGAGAGTGGAAAAGTAATCCACTCCGGTGAGGCACATCACCTGCCACCAGGGATGTTGCTTGTGCCCCGCAGCGGACTCATTTGCAGAGCCACTTTTTCTTCTGCCCGCGTAAAGCCAGAGCTGAAACTTACGTCGTGATCGTTGCAGCCAACCCATTGTGATTTCAATCAATCACCAGGCATCGTACCTCATTGCACAATACGTCATGACAAAAAAAGCGGGCGGGGGCCTCCCACAGCCCCCACCCTAAGGCCACGTGTCCTCACCCCACGCGACCACTTCGTCCACCGGGGAGGTGAACGCATGCGGATTATGCAATAGTCCGACTAAAGTTTCAACCTGGTTATTTAT
>DATEIS010000434.1:0-5600 GCA_035278765.1 Pyrinomonadaceae bacterium
GTGTGAAACGAGAACTCTACCACTGAGCTAAGCGGGCCTTAAATCAATAGTTTACAGCAACGTTTGGACCAGCGAATTGAAGCAAATCATGCTGTAAATGCGGTCATCTTAAACTATGAACGCCCGCTTGCGCCAGCAAAGGGGACACCCAAGGGCCAAACTGTAGAGATAATCGTGCTCCTCAGCACTGTTGCTGTCGCTTCCGCAGGGTGTTTGACGCCTAGCATCATTTTGCGCTCCATGATGAAGTAGGCGGGTTCAAAGATGCGACGGAAATAAATGAAATTCAGCAACGCATTCTTGAAATCCGGATAGTAGACATCCCGCCCCCATCTTTATGCCTTGTTAGGTTCTGATCTTAACTGCACGCGCCAGCCCGGCCCTCGTAGACTTCGCGGGCGCGCGACAGCGCCGCTTCGACGTGTGGAAGCATGTTTGCCTCGCCGAGATACTGCAGGAAAGGCGACTGCCTCAACAACTGTGCCGGTTGGCTGCGAGCGCCACACAAAAGCAGCGTTCGGCCCGTCTGCCGCAGACGCTCAGTGAGTCTCTCCAACTCGTGTAACCCTGTAGCATCGATGGCCGTCATGTTTCTCAAACGCAATATGATGATGGATGGGAGTGAATCTATATCGGCTGTCGCCTCAGACAGCTTTTCCGTGGCCCCGAACAGAAACGGACCGTGTATGCGGAGCACCAGAACGTAGGGAGGCAGCAGTTTGTCTTGCAGCACGTGCGGACGACCATCCTCGATATACTCCTCCGTCACCGGGGCCACTGTAGTTGTCTGCGAGACCCGGTAAATGTAAAGCAGTGCAGCAAAGAGCATCCCGATCTCGACCGCAACCGTTAGGTCTGCCAATACGGTCAGCGCGAAGGTCATGACCCATACCACTATGTCGGCTTTTGACAGCTTGAGTATGGTCCTTACTTCGCGCCATTCACTCATGTTGTAGGCCACCACGAAAAGGATGGCAGCCAGTGTAGCGAGCGGAATGAAACGCGCGAGCGGTGCCGCTACCAGTAAGATGACGAGCAATGTCAGTGAATGGACCATTCCGGAGACTGGTGTGCGAGCGCCTGACTTGATATTGGTGGCCGTGCGCGCGATCGCTCCGGTGGCCGGTATACCGCCCACGAAAGGAACCGCGAGGTTGGCAATGCCTTGAGCGAGCAGTTCCACATTGGAGTTATGCTTATCGCCGCTCATGCTATCTGCGACTACGGCAGAAAGAAGGCTTTCGATGGCAGCCAACATGGCTACTGTAACTGCGGCGGGCAGCAGCGGGACAATCAGATCGGGTCGAGCCTCTGGTAAGGAAATGTGTGGTAAACCGTTTGGAATGCCACCAAATTTACTGCCGATGGTCTCCACGGGAACTCCAAAAACAGCCACCGCTAGCGTAGAAATCACCAGGGCGACGATTGAGCCTGGAACACGCTTCGTCAGTTTTGGTAACAGCAGAATGATGAGGAGTGAACCGATGGCAAGCAGAACTGCCGACCAGCGTACGCTGCCAAGGTTATCTACCAGAAGGCGCATGCGCAATAGAAACTCGCTTGGTACGGTACCGGTCTCGAGACCCAGGAAGTCTTTGATCTGTGTCGAAGCGATCAAGACGGCGATACCATTCGTGAAGCCAATCGTGACCGGGCGAGGAATATACTTTACGGCCGAACCCAAACCAGTCACTGCCATGAGCAAGAGGATTACGCCTGCCATGATCGTGATGATTAACAGGCCCGGGACGCCGTGCGTCGCGACAATTCCTGCTACGATCACAACGAAGGCGCCGGTGGGACCTCCGATCTGAAGACGCGAACCGCCCAAAGCAGATGTAAGAAAGCCGGCGACGACTGCTGTGTAAATCCCCGCTTGCGGGGTGACACCAGAAGCTATCCCAAACGCCATAGCCAGCGGAAGAGCCACTAACCCGACGGTAACACCGGCGATCAGGTCCGAGATGAGGTCCTGCCTGGTGTAGCCCTTTCGCAAATACAAGAGCGATTTTGGAATCCATTTTTCAATAAGCGCTGTCACGATTTTTCTTTGAAACGGAGAAGAAACGTTTCCCCGGGTGCACCAGGTCAGACGCTACGCGGCCATCAGATCAATTCGTTGCCGACATGAAGGAGTGCGACACTGACACACCGTGGAATCCTCTGCGAAAGAGTTTAAATAGTCGACTGTGATCTCTTCGCCAGCCCGGATCTCCCGTAGCGCGAAAACGATCATGAATCGATCAATAATGAACACGTCAGCGTTTGGTTCGCAGGAGTGGTTGATATATTGAGTCTCGTTCCCCCCGACGCTTCCGTCGATGTAACAGTCCGCGCCTAGTTCACTGATGCGTTGGCCGTCGGGTCCTCTCATCCTCTGCATAGCTTCTGCGTGACAAATCCTTTCGCCGGAGTATTCGGCTATCGAGCTATGTTTTGGAAAGCGAACGGCCGCGAAACAGCCTGAGCCGTGGAGTGGTGACTTCATGACGAACAGGGCGCGCCTGCACCTTGAGATGGAAACTTGGTTCGTTTGGCGAACGGTCAGTGATAAGGACAAGTAGTCGAACTCCTCCTGTTGCGAGCAAAGTGCCGGCATGATCCTGACGCTCAAAAGGGAGTGGGGTGCGCGGACTGCGGGCGTGCGGGGCCGGACACGGATAACTGGCGGTAGAGGAAACGCGAGCAGTTAGAACAGTTGATGAATCCACCGGCCTTCGCTGCCTGCTCTCCTGCGGTTGCAATTGTCACGTTGCAAGCTGAACAACGTCCATCGCGAACGGGAGCAAAGGGCCGGCCATATCGCGCAAGTAACCGCTTTAGCAATGGCTCAGATTGAGGCTGCTGGCGAAGCAATTGCTCACTAAGGGTCTCTACATCTTGCGTGTCGACGTGCTCGTCTAAGTTCATCATAATCATGTGCTCAGGTGCGCCTTCTCTCTCGGTGAGCATTTGTTCTCTTCTCTTGCGAGTTTTGCAAGAATCAGGTGGACCATGTCTTTAAGGTACCCGTTGGGACAAGTCATCGACGCGCGGCCTTACCTGGCAGGCCCCCGCTCATCTCTTCGAGCATGCTGCGCACGCCGATCAATTGGTGGTTGAAAAACTCCTTTGCCGCATCAAGCACCTTGAATATGCTTTTGTCGCTTACGGAGTAATAAACGTTCGCACCTTCTTTGCGCGTGAGGACGATATTTCTGTTGCGTAATACGGCAAGTTGTTGCGAGGCGTTTGCCTGCTCAACATCAAAACGTTGGCTGATCTCGTTGACGGTCAGTTCGCCCTCCCGCAAAGCATCAAGAATAGATATTCTCAATGGGTGTGCCAGGGCTTTGAAAAACTCCGCTTTGAAGTCGCTCAGTTGCTGTCTCATTCAGAAGCTCCCATTCTTCAGCTGCTCAGGCACGCGGATATGCGCATCTGCACATCCTTGCATATTCTAGAGTCCCTCGTGCATCCCGTCAAGCAATCCGCTTCTTTAATGAGCAGCCTGGTCACCGTGGACGTCGCGGGTGAGTGATAGAGAACCGAAAGCTTTATTACAGCATCCCCTCCGCTCCTGAACTTGTTGGGTGGTATTAACTGAAAAAGTCGGTCGATGGCTTCATAGAACTCCTCTCAATCTCCCCATCTCAGTAACTCAAAATTGACGATATTGCGAGCTTGGTCCATTTACAAAATCAGCGCATTTTTGAGCGCAACCGAAAGGCGGGTGGGAAGGTAAGTTATGATCGACGCAATATAGGGATGACTCCCCTATTGCTGAGCCAATTGGGCAAACGCAGGAACCATTGGGTCTTAGTGTGGGTAAATTGAACCCAGTTACTTGAATCGCGCATGCGACCTTATTGATTTGCGTCAGTGATCTAACGTAAGTCGTGACTTCTGTCTGTTTCTGGAGGCGAACGACTTATTGTGCCGCCGGCGTGCACGCTGATCGGGTCTTGGGTGCTGAATGGGGATGAGTCTATGTTGTATCATACTTGAAATGTATCGAGCTGAAGTACAACCAATGCCGACTAATCCTCTAGACCGAGTACCTCGTACTGGACTTTGGAAAGTTGTAATTTATGAAGGCGACCGTTTTGTAAGGACGGATAAGGAGTACCTAATTATTTCAGTGGCAGAGCGGTTCGCTGCGGAACTGAATTATCAATTTAGTGGCAAACGAAGAGCCAAAGAGCGTGATGGCGAAAGGGGCCCACACGGGTGACTACCTTGGAATGGCAACGGGTCGATATTGCTTGGTCCATATTCGCTCATCGATATCAATCAGTCGTTGACTTTGGTTCAATAGTGGAAGTGAAATGGTGACGCGCATCTGTTGACAATCCGGTCGGATTTAGAAACCGTGCAGCCACTCCGGATTACGTCCTTACATATAAAGATGTCCAATCAGAGTAATAAGACGGAAGTATTAGTATTCTAAAAACTGGAAACCCGGTAAGGCTCCCAATTGCTGCGATGCAAAAATGTCCGCGCTTCAGGCATCGCTGATTATTCAACCGCGATCCATTCCATGCTTGCTGGGAAGAGTTTCTTCTCGGGATCGATAGTTACTACGTAGGGGCCCCAGGGCTCCAATGCGGCGATTAGGACCGAAGGTAATCTTGGGCATTTTGCCGGTGTCGTATTCGTCAAGTCCTTCGAGAGAGTGGTCACCAGACGTTCGCGGTCGGTCATAAAACGAAATTTGCGCGCACGATCTCATACGAACCGAGCGGCCGCAAAAACGTAAACCCATGATTTCGGTCGGCTTTGCGCGCGTTAGCAAGAAACGTCCGTGTCGGATTTGTGGCAAACCCACTTATTGCGGCTTTTCGAGGGACGAAGGTACTTCCATCTGCATGCGCATCAGTGCCGGATCTCGCGGGCTATCCCGCAACGGTGGAAACATACACGTCCATACCGAAATTTCCTTTCATAACACGAAACCAAAACTTCATAGGCGATCTACCCGCTCAAGCGAGCTGCGATTATTTACGACAGTTCCTGATGGCTTTATTAAAAGCCGAGTTTCCTGAGGCCAGCTCTTACGCTGGCGGCTGTCTTGTATCTTGATATTCTCTTCTTGCCGTTTCTCCACTCGCACTCACAATCGCCGCTTACTTGCCGGCTGGCACTTTCCAGAAAACTCAGCTCCGTCGGACTGGTGCCGGTTCGAAGATCGTCAAAGATAAAAGTGCCGTAAAGTGTCCCCGAAAAATCGTAATGGCGTTGGAGCCAGGAGCAAATCACAATTAACTCTTTAACTTTATCTTGATCGGCATTAGCAAAGAACACCGCCTCAATTTTCGGATCGCCGCCTTCTGGCTCGAAAGTCCCAATCAGAATTTTTTGATACGTGTTTGCATCCTGAGATAGGAATATGTAACCGACAATCTTCCGGTCGGTCTGGTCAGAAATTTTAGATTCCGTCTCGTAGAACGCAAGCACAGTCTTCTTATGGCCCCACGCTTCAGTCTCAATGACGGAGTGAGTCAATTCGGATTGTGGAGGGCCATTTCGCTGGGCAAAGTTCTCAAGCGTCTCGTTCTCGAGGCGTTTCACTATTTCTGCGGATGCAGTGTGCGCCCCCAGGAGAAACGCAATCAGAAATA
>DATEIS010000435.1:0-3869 GCA_035278765.1 Pyrinomonadaceae bacterium
ATTTGTCAGGGCGAGCGATTATAAGTATCCTAACGCATTTGCGGCAAGACACCTTCTTCCGAATCACAAACGTATGAATAGCAAATACGACGTCGTCGTAATCGGTGGCGGTCACAACGGTCTGGTGAATGCGGCTTATCTCGCGCGCGCCGGAAAGAAAGTTCTTGTGCTCGAACGACGGCACGTGCTCGGCGGCGCGGCAGTTACTGAAGAGGTCTTTCCCGGTTTCAAATTCTCGGTTTGCTCATATGTGGTCTCTCTGTTGAGACCGGAGATCATTCGCGAGCTAGATCTGCCGCGTCATGGACTCGAAATACTTCCGCTCGACGGCACTTTCACGCCGATGCCGAACGGCGATTATCTCTGGCGCGTCAACGATCACGCGCGCACGCGTCGCGAAATCGCGCGCCATTCGCGTCTCGACGCCGAGGCTTACGACGAATACGGTAAGGCCATGATTGAGATGGCCCACTTCGTAAAGCCGATCATGAGCATGACGCCTCCCGATCCGACTTCACTCGATCCGCGTGGCTGGAAGAATCTCGCGTTCCTCGGCCGTCGTTTTCAGAAACTTTCCGACGAAGACAAGTACAACCAGGTGCAGTTGATGACGATGAGCGCCGTCGACTTTCTCGATCAGTGGTTCGAGACGGACGTGCTCAAAGCGACGATGTCAGCGTCGGGAATCATTGGCACTTTTCTTGGCGTGCGTTCGCCGGGAACTGCTTACGTGTTGCTGCATCACTACATGGGTGAGATTGACGGCGCGTTTCGTTCGTGGGGATTTGCACGCGGCGGCACAGGCGCGATCTCGAACGCGATCGCGGATGCCGCGCGCGAAGCCGGTGTTGAGATTCGTACTGAGGCGTCGATTGCAAAGATTCTGTTGAAGAGTGGACGTGCCACGGGTGTGGTGCTCGAAAACGGTGATGAGATTCACGCTGAGGTTGTTTCGTCGAGCGTCGATCCGCGTCTGACCTTCATGAAGATGATTGGCGAGGAGCATTTGCCCGACGATTTCTGCGTCGATCTGAAGCGATACAAGTATCGCGGCTCGTCAGGAAAAGTGAATCTCGCGCTCGATGGTCTGCCGAATTTCAAATCATTGCCTGGACCAGGTGCGCATCTGCGTGGCGCAATCTCGATCTCGCCGAGCGTTGAATACATGGAGCGAGCGTACGACGAAGCGAAGTATGGACGTTTTTCGCGCCGGCCGTACATCGATATGGTGATTCCGAGTCTCACCGATCCGTCGGTCGCGCCGCCGGGCAAGCACGTGATGTCGTGCTTCGTGCAGTACGCGCCTTACAACCTGAAGGAAGGGAACTGGGACGAGAAACGCGAAGAGTTTGGCGACGCGGTGGTCAACACGATTGCCGAACACGCGCCGAATATTAAGGAGCTGATTCGCGATCGCCAGGTTGTGACGCCACTCGATCTCGAACGTGATTTCGGTTTGTCGGAAGGAAATATTTTTCAGGGCGAACTGACGCTCGAACAGCTTTTCTTCCTGCGACCCGCGCCGGGATGGGCGCAATATCGCACGCCGATAAAGAATCTCTACATGTGCGGTTCGGCCACGCATCCGGGCGGCGGCATCATGGGCGCGCCGGGACGCAACGCCGCGCTACAACTATTGAAGGATCTTTAGCCACAGATTTACACGGATCTACACGGATTGATCTGTGTCATCCGTGTAAATCCGTGGCGAATTAACTGAATGAACTACGACGTCACAATTATTGGCGCTGGACACAATGGCCTCGTTGCCGCGTGTTACCTCGCGAAGAGCGGGCTGAAGGTGCTTGTGCTCGAGCGGCGTGAGATTGTTGGTGGGGGCGCTGTTACTGAGGAGATACATCCCGGGTTTCGTTGCTCGATATTGGACCACGCTGCCGGGCCGCTGTCGTCTCAAGTCGCTACTGATCTGAATCTTGCGCGCCATGGGCTCGAAATCATAACGCCGGAAGCGCGCGTGCTCGCACTCTCGCCTGACGGTCGATCGTTGTGCGTCTATAACGATGTTGCCCGAACTGTTAGTGAGATCGAGAAGTTTTCCGCAAACGATGCGCGCGCGTATCCGGAGTTTGTTAACAGCTTCGCGCGTATCGGGCGTGTGCTTGCACCATTGGTGTCGATGACGCCGCCGTCAATTGACCACCCGACTACAAACGATTTGTGGCATCTCGGAAAGGTCGGGCTTGCATTCCGCGGACTTGGCAAGAAAGACGAATATCGGCTGCTGCGTTGGGGACCGATGGCGGTGGCGGATCTTGTCAGCGAATGGTTTGAGACGGAGTTGTTGCGGGCGACTGTTGCTGCTCGTGGAATTCACGGAGCGTTTGCTGGGCCGTGGTCGGCCGGAACCAGTCTTGGATTAATTTGGCAAGCGGCGATGGATGGCAGCGCGATCGCACCGGCGTCGTATCCAAAAGGCGGCATGGGTGGTTTGACTCAGGCCTTGATGAACGCGGCCAAAGCTGCCGGTGTCGAAATTCGCGCCTCTGCCCGCGTTTCGCAAATCAATGGCGCTTATGGCGACAAACCGAAAGTGGTGCTCGACGGTGGAGAAGAGATCGAATCGCGTATTGTGGTTTCAAATGCGGATCCGCGCACGACGTTTCTTAATCTCGTCGATCCGATCGATCTCGAACCTAACTTCCTGTTGAAGATGCGCAACTATCGCGCTCCGGGTGTGGTTGCGAAGATCAATCTCGCGCTTTCGGGTTTGCCGGAGTTTCGCGGTGTGAGTAGCAGCGAGGCAACGTCGAAACTTGCAGGGCGCATACACATTGGTTATGAGATCGACTACCTCGAACGTGCTTTCGACGCGTCGAAGTACGGTGAGTATTCGAAGGATCCGTATCTCGATATCAGCATTCCATCGCTTGGCGATCGGTCGCTCGCGCCTTCGGGCAAACACGTGATGTCGGTCCACATGCAGTTTGCACCTTACAAACTGAAGGAAGGTGATTGGACCACCCGGGGTGAAGAGTTTGCGAATGTTGTCTTCGACAAGTTGGAAGATTACGCGCCGGGTATTCGCGACCTGATTGTTGCTGCGCAGGTGATCACGCCAGTTGACCTCGAGCAGGAGTTTGGTCTCAGTGGTGGACACATTCATCACGGCGAACAAACACTCGATCAGTTCTTCACTTTCCGTCCGTTGATTGGCTGGGCGCAGTATCGAACACCACTCAAACGTCTCTACCTGTGTGGCGCCGGGACGCATCCGGGTGGCGGTATCACAGGACTTTCAGGCGCAAACGCCGCGCGTGAGATCGCGAAAGACTTCAAAGCAGGGAAGGTATGAACTCTGTACTTTGTACTTGGTTCTTTGCTGTAGTCCAAGCACAAAGCACAAAGCACTAAGCACAAATGCCAAGACGTAGCTTCGCCAGCGACAACAACGCCGGTGTCCATCCGGAAGTCATCGAAGCTGTGAAAGCCGCGAACGACGGACACGTCGTTGCATACGGCGACGATCCTTTCACCGCGCGCGCGACGAAGCTGTTTCAGAAACATTTTGGCCGGGACATTGCGGTCCATTTCGTATTTGGCGGCACGGGCGCGAATGTTCTTGGTTTGAAGGCGATCACCGAATCCTACCAGGCGATTATTTGCGCCGAGACCGCGCACGTGAATGTTGATGAGTGTGGCGCGCCTGAGAAATTCACCGGCTGCAAGCTCCTCGCAGTCGCGACGCCAGACGGGAAACTTCGCGTCGAACAGATAAAGCCGCTCATGCATGGGATCGGCGTCGAACATCACGTACAGCCCGGTGTGATCACGATCTCACAGGCTACCGAGATGGGCACGGTCTACACAAAGAAAGAGTTGAAAGAGCTGGCCCGTTTCGCTCACGACAA
>DATEIS010000436.1:0-8099 GCA_035278765.1 Pyrinomonadaceae bacterium
CAACTGGACCAGGCACGTAACGCAGGCGAGCTCGCACGTGCTTCAGAGATTCAGTACGGCAAGATTCCCGACCTTGAGCAGAAGCTTAAAGTCGAACAGGACAAGCTCAGCAACTTTCAACAAGATGGCGTGATGTTGAAAGAAGAAGTCGACGAAGAAGATGTCGCTACGATTGTTGCCAAGTGGACCGGCATCCCGGTTTCGCGAATGCTCGAAGGCGAGATGCAGAAGCTGGTAACGATGGAAAACCGGCTGGGAAATCGCGTCATTGGACAGGAAGAAGCGCTTGCCGCAGTCGCGAATGCTGTCAGACGCGCACGCGCAGGCTTGCAGGATCCGAATCGTCCGATCGGTTCGTTCATCTTTCTTGGGCCAACCGGCGTTGGCAAAACCGAAACGGCTCGCGCACTCGCCGAGTTTTTGTTTGACGACGAGCGAGCGATGATACGGCTCGATATGTCCGAGTACATGGAGAAGCACGCGGTCGCGCGTATGATCGGCGCTCCTCCGGGATATGTCGGCTACGAGGAAGGCGGACAACTCACGGAAGCAGTGCGTCGCCGCCCGTATTCAGTGATTCTGTTTGACGAGATAGAAAAAGCGCACTCGGATGTTTTCAACGTGTTGCTTCAGATTCTCGACGACGGCCGCTTGACTGATTCGAAAGGTCGAACCGTCGATTTTAAGAACACAGTGCTGATCATGACCTCGAACCTCGGCTCGCGTGAGATTCAGGCTGCTGAAGGCGACGAAAAGCAGGTACGTGAAGCCGTAATGCAGGAGTTGCGCCTGAACTTCAAACCTGAGTTTCTGAATCGCGTCGACGACATCGTGGTCTTTCATCAGCTCTCGCGCGACCAGATCGGCAAGATCATCGACGTGCAACTGGAGCGTCTGGTCTCGATGCTGAACGAGCGCAACGTCAAACTCGTGCTCGAACCTTCAGCAAGGGGGCTCTTGATGCGCGAAGGTTACGACCCGACTTATGGCGCCCGACCATTAAAGCGTGCAATTCAGTCGCTGATTCAGAATCCCCTCGCGGTAAAACTGCTGCAGGGCGAAATTCTGCCGGGCCAAACGGTACACGTCTCGGCTAACGGCGACACGATGCAGTTCAAGACTGACGCGGCGTTTGCGACCGCATAATTGGAGATTGAAGAATGTCACAACAGTGGAATCCCTTGCAGGATCTCATGGTCCTGCAAGATCGAATGAACAGACTCTTTGAAGACGCTACGCAAAGACGTAATCAGACAGAAGCAGCCGCGGGCGACGACTTTGAGCGAGCCGATTGGACGCCGGCTGCGGATATTTCCGAAACTGAATCAGGCTATCTGATCGCCATCGACCTGCCTGGAATCGATCGGGAAGCCCTCGAAATCGATGTCGATGACAACCGTTTGATCGTGAGAGGAACACGTGCGATCAGTGAGTCGAAACAACATCGTTTGGAAAGACCGCGAGGAAAGTTCCTGCGCACTTTCAGCGTGCCGGGTTCAGTCGATCAGGGAAAGATCGGAGCAGAATACAAAGACGGAGTTTTGCAAATTCGTCTTCCAAAACGTGGCGAGCAAAAGGCGAAGAAGATTGACATCAAAATCGGGTAGCAATGATGAATAAAGAAGAAAACGAACTAAGGGTGACGGATCGTCGTCGTATCTATCTCGACGATCAGGGTGAGGAACGCGTCAACGCCGAGGTCGAGCAACCAAATCTCAAACCCAAGTACGTTGAAGAACTCGAGGCGCGCACCGTAGCGGCTGAAAAGCAGGTACAGGAAGTTCAGGCACGCTTCGATCAGTTGCGCCAACAACTACAACGCGAAACTGACGAAACGCGACAACGTTTGAATCGTTCCGCCGATGAGCGAGCCGCGGGCGAGAAGGCAAAGTTTATCTCGTCTTTACTGCCTGCGCTGGATGATTTGAACCGGGCGATCGAAGCAGAAAACGCTCCGCGCGAAACGATTCTGGAAGGCATTCGCAGTATCGCCAGCAGCATTCAATCCGCGTTGACTAATGCAGGTGTTGAGCCCATCTCGTCTGTCGGCGAACAGTTTGATCCGGAATTGCATGAAGCCGTCGATACAGAAGAAACAGACTGGGAGATGGACGGGAAAGTAATTGCGGAATATAGTCGCGGTTTCCGAATGGGCGACCGACTGCTGCGACCCGCTCGTGTGAAGGTTGGACGCGCACGAGCACAAGCAAAACAAGAATCCGTGTAAATCTGTGTAATCTGTGGATAAGGAGAGACGAGAGTGCCGGCAAAAGAATTGAAGTTCAGAGAAGAAGCGCGCAATGCGATGCTTCAAGGTGTGGACGTGCTTGCGAATGCAGTGCGCGTAACGTTGGGACCAAAGGGCCGCAACGTCGTTCTGGGAAAGAAATTCGGCTCCCCGGTAATTACTAAAGACGGTGTCACTGTTGCGAAAGAGATCGAGCTAAAGAACAAGTACGAAAACATGGGCGCGCAGATGGTTCGCGAAGTTGCCGTCAAAACCAACGACAAGGCCGGCGACGGCACGACAACCGCAACCGTGTTGGCCCAGGCCATCTTTCGCGAGGGTGTGAAGAACGTTGCCGCCGGCGCCAATCCAATGGCTTTGCAACGCGGTATTCAGATCGCGACCGAGAAAGTCGTCGCCGAGCTCGAACGGATGTCGAAGAAGATTAAGAGCAAGGAAGAGCTGACCAACGTCGCCACGGTTTCGGCCAATAACGATCGCGCGATCGGTCAACTCATCTCTGAAGCGATGGATCAGGTTGGACAAGATGGCGTCGTCACCGTTGAAGAGTCAAAGACACTACAAACCGAGCTCGACATCGTCGAGGGAATGCAATTCGATCGTGGTTATTCATCGCCGTATTTCATGACCAATCCCGACCGCATGGAAGCAATTCTCGACGAGCCGTACATTTTGCTTTATGAGAAAAAGATTGCCGCCATGCGCGATCTCCTGCCGTTGCTGGAACAAACTGCCGGAGCCGGACGCGCGCTCCTGATCATCGCTGAAGATATCGAAGGTGATGCGCTTGCAACTCTGGTTGTGAATCGCTTGCGTGGAACAATCAAAGTCTGCGCCGTGAAAGCACCGGCGTTTGGCGACCGACGCAAAGCGATCCTCGAGGACCTCGCAATTCTGACGGGCGGAAAAGTTATCACCGAAGATCTCGGTATCAAGCTGGATAGTGTCACGCTCGAGGATCTCGGAACGGCAAAACGTGTCATTGTCGATAAGGAACACACGACGATCATCGAAGGCGGCGGTAACAGCAAAGCCATTCAAGGTCGAGTGGCAACCATTCGCAGACAGATAGAAGAGTCGACGTCAGATTACGATCGTGAAAAACTCCAGGAGCGATTGGCTAAACTCGCGGGCGGTGTGGCGGTCGTGCGAGTCGGTGCGCCGACCGAAACGGCGATGAAAGAAGTGAAGATGCGCGTTGAAGACGCGTTGAACGCGACGAGAGCCGCCTCACAGGAAGGAATCGTCGTGGGTGGCGGCGTCGCACTCCTGAGAGCCTCGAAAGTTCTTGATAATCATGACGAAGAGGATCCCGATGTTCGTACCGGCATAAAAATCGTTCGCCGTGCGTTGCAGGAACCGATTCGTCGCATTGCTGAGAACGCTGGAACCGAAGGCGCCGTCGTCGTCGGTGAAGTGGAACAGTTAAAGGGCAACAAAGGCTTTAATGCGGTCACTGGCGACTATGAAGATCTCGCCGCTGCGGGAATCATCGATCCAACAAAAGTTGTGCGAACTGCGTTGCAAAACGCTGCGTCTATCTCTGGATTATTGCTAACTACTGACGCTGCAATCACCGATCTGCCTGAACCGAAGAAGAAGCCGGGGCCGCCAATGCCGGGCGGAGACGACTACGATTATTAACCGCAAGAGGGACAAAAAGGAGAAAGATAAGAGCCCTTTCTGCAGTTTTGCGGCAAGAAATTTGCAGGAGACGCCTTGCCGCGATAGTTATTGCATTGAAACGCAACGGCGTCTATGCTGACATCATCCAAGTGCAGCAACTTGGATCGAGGCGAGTTGTTTGAAAGTTGAGAGAATCGTAGCGCTGAAATGCCGATCAAAATAAGCGCGACGTTCGTAAAAGAAATATGGCTGAATTAGGTGCATATAAAGACAAGTTTGGCGATAGCGGCCAGCGCATCCTTGAGCATGCGTTGAGTGAGTCGCGTCGTCGCGACCAAAACTTCGTATCCGTGGAGCACATTCTGCAGGCTTTGACGATGGAAGAGCCTGACATGTTCAACTCTGCGATGCGGGAATTATCACTTGACCCGGTGGTGGTCAAGATGGCGATTGAAAAACGCCTCAGCAACAGCCGGCAGCAACATGTCGGAAAAGGATTTCGCATCGGGCCTGATACGACCGACCTGTTTAAGCGAGCCATGGAGCGAGCCAGAACACAGGGTCGTAAAACAATTGAAGCAACTGACATTTTTGAAGCACTAAGTAGTGGTGAAGGTTTATTTGTTGATGTTTTAAGAAACATGGGCGCCAGTCCTGAAGCGATACAGGAAAATGTGCGGGCGCAGATACAGAAGCGAGAATTGGAAGAAGAACAGAATCGGAAGAAGTTTGAGCTTCCACCTTATTTGAAACACTTTGGCGTTTCACTCAATAAGCTTGCTCGAGCAGACAAGATTCCGCCTACCATCGGACGAGAAAAAGAGATCCAACAAATCATAGAGATTCTCTGCCATCGTGAACGAGCCAATTCACCAATGCTCGTTGGCGAACCTGGTGTCGGTAAAACAGCGGTTATCGAAGGTCTCGCGCGATTGATCGAACTGGAACCTGAGAAGGTTCCGGCACGTCTGCGTGCGTCGCACATCGTGCAACTGCAAATGGGCGGTATCGTCGCGGGCACAATGCTACGCGGCATGTTTGAAGAACGAATCAAGGGCATCATCGACGAAGTAAAAGAACGCGATAACCTGATTCTCTTCATCGACGAAGCACACACAATCATCGGCGCAGGCGCAGCACTCGGCACGTCGTCTGACGCAGCCAACATGTTCAAATCGGCGCTCGCGCGAGGTGAGATGCGCATCATCGGAGCGACTACTCTTTCGGAATACAAAGAGTACATCGCTGACGATGAAGCACTTGCACGTCGCTTCCGGATGGTGAAAGTTATCGAGCCGACAATCAACGAGACGCGAGAAATTCTGCTCGGTCTTCGTCCACGTCTTGAGAAAAATTATTCGGTGAAAATTTCGGACGACGCCATCAACATCGCGTTGGAGATGGCTCCGAAGTACATCCGCAATCTTCATCTGCCAGACAAAGCCATTGGCTGGCTCGACACCGCGGCAGTGAAAGTGGAGATCAACGAGCCGCAGAAGATGGTGGTCCAGCCGGAACACATTATCGAGGTGATCTCACAGGAGTCGCGTATTCCGCGCGACATGATCTTCCGCGACACGACGGATCGGTTCGCGATGACTGAAGCGATGTTGAGCGGTCGCGTTATTGGTCAAAAGGAAGCAATCAAAGCAGTGGCGCAACGCTTGCGACTGAACAAAGGTCCGTTGAAAGAGTCGCACTACAAGCCTGACGGCGTGCTGCTGTTTCTTGGTCCGACGGGCGTTGGCAAAACCGAGCTGGCGAAGGCTGTTGCCGAATTCATGTTTGGCGACGAAGAGAAGATGGTTCGTATTGACATGTCGGAGTACAGCGACGGCACCGTCAGTATCGAGAAGCTGATTGGCATGCCACGCGGAATCGTCGGGTCGGAAAGAGGTGGAATTCTCACCGAGCAGCTACGTGAAAATCCTTACACGGTGTTGCTGCTGGATGAAGTCGAGAAGGCTTCGCCTTACTTGATGAATCTCTTCCTCCAGGCCTTCGACGAGGGTTGGTTAACTGATGGACGCGGCAAGAAGGTTTATCTTTCTGACGCGATCATCATCATGACGTCGAATCTCGGTTCGGAGAACTTTAAGAAGTTTGAGAAGCCGCTGGGCTTTGGCACCAAGACAGCTTCTGACTTCCGGGCCGTCAAGAATGAAGTGATGAAGGCTTCGGAGCAACGGTTCTCACCGGAGTTTCGTAACCGCATCGATGAGATCGTCGTGTTCTCGCCGTTGACGATGGATGAGGTTCGCCAGATCGCTAGACTCTATCTGGAAAAACTCCGCCGGCAGATGGAGCGACAGGGCAAGTCGGTTGAGGTTACTGAAGCGGCGGTGAACCGGCTGACTGAGAACGGTTACAACACTGCCTACGGCGCACGCTTCCTGAAGCGTCACATCGATGAGAAGGTGAAGCTTCCTATTACGGCTTTGTGGAAGACGGCCTCGAGCTTCAAAGTCGATGTTGAAGAGG
Source organism: Pyrinomonadaceae bacterium (assembly GCA_035278765.1). Classification (GTDB taxonomy): domain Bacteria; phylum Acidobacteriota; class Blastocatellia; order Pyrinomonadales; family Pyrinomonadaceae; genus PSRF01. Next base: position 6,356 of record DATEIS010000436.1, read on the forward strand.
GTGAAACTGTGGTAAAACCTACCGACGGCTATAAACCCGAATTCAACTAAGAACTGTATCCACAGATTACACAGATTTCAGACTAGAATCTGTGTAATCTGTGGATGAAAAACAATGATCCTCCTTCTAGTACTATCTCTGCTTTTTGCGCAAACCCCTGCTCCTCCTTCGGTCTCAGTCGACGAAAAGTCTCAACAGATCATCGATCACGCGATTGAAGTCGTCGGCGGTCAGAAGTATCTCGGCGTCCAAACGGTCATCGGGAAAGGCTTTTACACGAGTTTTAAAGATGGCATGTCGCAGCTTCCCGCGCGCTTTCTCGATTACATTTCCTATCCCGACAATGAGCGAACGGAATTTACCGGCGCCGGCATTAAGACGATTCTAACGAACACGGGCGACACTGGTTGGACGTTTGACGGCGCCGTGAAGAAGATCTCCGATCAAAGCCCGGCACAGGTCGAGGATTTCAAACGCGCGATACGCACGAGTCTTGAATATCTACTGAAGGGGTACTGGAAAAAAGATGGTGGAAAGATTGCCTACGTGGGACGGCGCGAAGCCGGACTCGCGAAGCGCAACGAAACGATTCGCCTAACTTTTCCCGACGGCTTTTGGATCGAGTATGAGTTTGGCGCGAAGGATTACTTCCCCGCAAAGATCATCTACAAGCGACAGCGAAAAGATCCGGACACGGGAGACATGGTTGAAGTAACCGAGGAAGATCAACTCCTGAAGTTCATCACGGTTGATGGTGTGACTGCGCCGTGGGTAGTCGATCACTTTATCAACGGCAAACAAACCTCGCGGATCAACTACGAGTCAGTGCAATACAATCAACGATTCCCGGATAATCTCTTTGCTAAGCCGGCCGATATCAAAGCAATCAAATAATCCGCGGATCACATATAGAACCCGCCATCAGCGCGGATCACTTGTCCCGTAATGTAACGAGCGTCGTCGGAGACAAGAAACGCGACGATTTTTGCCATCTCCTCAGGCTGAGCAAAACGGCCGAGCGGGATCTGCTTGAGGAACCAATCTTGATAGCTTGGGTCCAACCCGGTGGTCATGTCGGTTATGACTGCACCGAGGGCAAGCGCGTTGACAGTGATACTACGAGTCCCCACCTCTTTAGCTAACGCTTTTGTTAGACCAATCATTCCGGCCTTCGATGCCGAATAATTAGACTGTCCGGCCATTCCGTTCAAGCCGCTGATCGACGAAATATTCAGAATCGTACCGCTGCTCTGACGCAACATCACTCGCACGGCGGCTTTGGCAAAATTCCAGGCGCCCTTGAGGTTCACGTTGATCACCTCATCCCAGTCGTCCTCTTTCATGCGCATGATGAGATTGTCGCGCGTGATGCCGGCGTTGTTGATGAGGATATCAAGACGATCAAAAGTTTCTTTGACTTGTTGGACCATCTCGGCTGCGGCTTCGGTGCTGGCGACGTCGCACTGCGTAGCGATACTGCGAACACCCAGTGCCTCGAGTTCCGTTTTTAAACTCTCCGCCGCTTCAGCGCTCTTCGCGTAGTTAAAAGCGACGTCAGCTCCGCGTTGCGCGAGTTCGAGGCAAATGGCTCTTCCAATGCCGCGCGTCCCCCCGGTGACGATAGCCACGCGGCCTGCAAATGGTTTTTCATTCGACATGACAAGTCTAATAACACATCTACCTTCAACTCACCAAAAGCCCGACCGAAGCTACTGTAGGGGCGGCCCTCCGTGGCCGCCCGTGG
>DATEIS010000437.1:0-8792 GCA_035278765.1 Pyrinomonadaceae bacterium
GTGTATCCGCTTGGCATGAGTGCTACGAGTTCCGGTGTCACGCCCGATCCGGGTTTCAGCTACTCGAACCAGCTTCTGATCTACTCGCGCGATAAATCGAAGGGACCTAACGGCGAGGTGTTGGCGACGGGGAGTAACTCCGTCGTGATGGACATGAATACTTTGGCGTGGGTGAGTGGAAAAAGGATTCTGGGAGGTGCGAAGTTTTCGATGACCGCGACCATTCCCTTCGCCAGAAACTCCCTGACTTCCGATTTCACAGGTCCGGTTAGCGGAGGCGGCGGGTTAGCCGATTCGTACTATCAACCATTTATTCTGGGCTGGGAGAAAAAGCGGGCCGCGTTTCGTGCTGTTTACGGTTTCCTGGCTCCGACCGGGAGCTTCAGGGCCGGCGCAAACAACAATGTCGGATCGGGCTACTGGACGCACGCCTTCTCTTCGGGTCAGACGTTCTATCTGACAGAGGACAGGAAGACCATCGCATCCGCCTTTCAGATGTACGAAATCCACACCACGCAGGAAGGCACCGGTATCCACCCGGGCCAGACCTTCAACCTCGACTTCTCGCTGATGCGTGCACTTCCTTTTGGCGATAAGCCGTGGCTGCAAGTCGGACTCGTTGGCTATAACCAGCGACAGACGACCGCGAGACGCGGCCCGGGCGTAACACCGGAGCAGGAAGCCGCACGATACAAAGTCAACTCGCTCGGCTTCGCTTCAAACGTGAACCTCCCGCGGAAGATCAACGTCGGCTTCAAATATTTTCAGGAGTTCTCGAACAGATCTACGTTTCAAGGTCACTCGATACAGATTTCGGGAGCGATCAAGTTCTAGATTTGTCTCGCCGTCGATCACGAGGGAGAAGATGATGGATGTCGTTGTTATCGGAGGTGGTCCAGCCGGCATGACAGCCGCGTTGCGTGCTGGAGACTTGGGTGCGAAGACCATTCTGGTAACGCGCGACAAGTTCGGTGGCATGGCGGCGAACGACGGCCCGGTTCCCGTGAGGACGCTGGCACACGCCGCACGTCTCCTCCGGGATACTCGCAACCTCGAGCGCTACGGCATCGTTGTGGGAGAGCCGACGCTCGACTATTCACGTTTGCTCGTGCGCGTGGGTGAGGTCGTCGAAGAAGTGCGCACGCACTCGACCTTCAGGGCGCAGCTCAAGGACTTTGGAGTAGTTGTCAACGAAAACTGTGGCGTGGCCCGGTTCACAGATGCTCATACGCTTGAAACGGAGAGCGGATTGCGACTGCATGCCGGCAAGTTCGTCATATGTACGGGCGGCGCGACTCGTCAGCTGTCCGTGCCCGGCGCGGAATTGACTGCCACTCACAGCGATGCCTGGGGATTGACCACGGTGCCGTCTTCGATGATCGTGATCGGCGGCGGAGCTACGGGTGCGCAGGTCGCGTCGGTCTTCAACGCCTTCGGCTCGCGAATATCACTCTTTCATTCTGGACCGCGCATCCTGCCAACCGAAGATGAAGAGGTTTCGGCTGCCGTGCGGACCGCCTTTCGCGAATCAGGCATTGCAGTTACAGAAGACTTCGGCGTCATCGAGTCGTTCGAGAAGATGCAGGACGGCGTGCGTATGTCATTCTCCAAAGACGGGCGGTGGGAAGCCGCCGAAGCAACTCTTGCCGTGACGGCAATAGGTTGGGTGGCTAACACGGCATCGTTGGATCTCGCTCGCGCTGGTGTCGAGACCGACGCAAGGGACTTCGTACGCGTTGACAATTTTCTTCGCACCTCCGCGCCTGACGTCTTCGCAGCTGGTGACATCACTGGACGGATGATGCTTGTTCCGCAAGCGATCCAGCAGGGCTTCGTCGCTGCCACCAATGCTGTGCAGGGTGCGACCATGACGCTGTTGGAAGGCGCCGCACCGATCGGAAGTTTCACCGATCCGGAATACGCCCAGGTGGGAATGACAGAGAACCAAGCGCGGGCCGCCGGCGAAATCGTTGTGGCCAAAGTTTGTTTGGACTCGACTACCCGCACCATCATCGATGGCCGAACTAGCGGATTCTGTAAGCTGATCGTTGACAGTCGGACGCGTCAGATCCTCGGCTGTCATGTTGTGGGAGAGCGTGCAGTCGAGATAACGCAAGTGGCAGCGGTGGCAATGGCTGGAGGGATGCGCATAGACGATCTGGCCCAGGTTCCACTTTCGTTTCCGACGTACGCCGGTGTGCTTGGGCGCGTCGCCGCGCAAGCAACCCGCCGGCTGAACTTGAAACTCGATTGGCAGGGGGGAAGTTTCGAAGTGCACTGAACGCAAATGTGTCGATCAGTTTGAGACGGTTCCCACCGTTACCGTGTTGTCCCGACTGAGTGCTTTGGCGATGAATAAGAGCAGCACTATGCCGAGCATGTTGGCGAGTGTCAGCATGACGAGGACGTTCGGGTTGCTGAAGTTCTCGAGCGCGATGATTACGCCGGCAGCGGTATTGCGTTGTGCGGTGCCAAGGCCGCCGATGTCCTCGAGATGATCCTTCCCCGCGCCCGCAAGGTAACCCAGACCGAATGCGGCGCCGACGAAAGCGAGCCCAATAAGGAACGCGCCCGTGCCGATGATGGCTTGCAGATTGGGGTAGTAACCGACCAGCGTCACCACGATCAAGGCATATAGTGCAATGCTACCGAGCCTGGCAACCCACGGTTGCACCTTCTTGACCAAGCCCGGTAAGAAGTGGGTGGCGAGCATTCCAACGCCGATCGGCAGGATCAATTGCAACAGGAGCGACTTGGCCACTCCAAGGGCGTCTACGCTCACACCGGTCAGCACCAGCGGAAGCACGATTGGCATGTAGACGACTGTCACGACGGTCAACAGCATCATCACTGCCGCGCCGAGTGCGACATCGTGTTCTGCGGTTTGCGTCAGCTTAATCAACAATGGGGCGCCCGCGCCCAGGCTGAAGATCAGCAGCCCCGCTTTGAGCGCGGGGTCCAATGGGGCGAAGTACAAAGCGATGATCATTAGGAGAGGAGCGAAGACGAAGTTCGCTAGCAGCATCTTAATGACGAAGGGCCAGTTCTTCAGATGCTCTGCGATCGCCGAGGGCTTCTGCGTTAGTCCCACGTTCAGCATCGTGGAAATTATAAAGACGGGGGCAACGAACGGAATGACGCTCCTAAGGAACTCAAACATTCACTTCTCCTCTTAACCAGCGGGTCTCCCCTAATTTGCCAGCGTATCTGACCGACAACGTTAACAGTATGCCGTCAGCAATTAACTGTAAGTTTTGACAGGCTTTGGCCAAATGTTAGGAGAGCTTGCCAGATAATGAATATGTGTGATTGATTCTCTTTGAACCAAACTTTTTGAGCTTCGTATTCGCCCCATGTAGAGCAATCCTGCCAGAGGAGTCAACACATGTTCTGTCCGAAATGTGGGAGAGATGATTCTCACCAGTACAAGTTCTGCCCCACCTGCGGCACCAACCTCGACGTGGTAACTATCGCCCTCTCAACCGGCGAAGACAGCATATTCACCAGAGTCAATAAACATCTCGACCGCTCCGTCGCACGGTACGCCGACCACTTCTTCGAGAGTGCTCCTACGACGGCTCGTGAGGGGCAGGTCGCCAGTTCATGGCGGCTCGCAGGTAAAGGGGGGCTCACTTTCCTTATCGATCTCGCCTTGCTCCCGGTGATGTTTTTCTTTCTCCCTGTGAGGCTTCTGATGCTGCTGTTGTATACGCCAGTGGGTTTGTTGCAAGAGCGGAGTGAGCGAAAGCGAAGTAGCGTGTCTAGTGTAGATGGGGCGAGAGCATCATCACAGCGAGCGTTGCCGGAAGCAGGGGGCTGGCGGGTCGGTTCGGTTGGCAGTGTGACTGAAAATACAACGGTGCATTTAGAGCCTGCCGAACCCTCAGGATTGCAGACCAACGCTCCAAAGGACATCCATGGCCAGCCGCGCATAACAACCAGATGAACCGGACTCGCTCCAGATTGGCACAAGAAGAGTTAGGCCGCACGCAATGACCAGAGACAATGTTCACTAAATTTGATTCGCGAGTCATTGTGACTCCCGAGACTTCGATCTTCGTTCGCCTGGGCGGCAATGGACCACCGCTCCTCCTTCTTCATGGTTTTCCTGAGACACACCTAATGTGGCGTGATGTCGCGCCGCTCTTGAGCCGGATATTCACTATTGTGTGCGCTGATCTCCGAGGGTATGGTCGTAGTGGCTGCCCGGCATCTGACCCCGATCACTCGTCATATTCCAAGCCTTGGCGTATTGAGTTCAGCAACAGTAGAATTACCAAAAATGACAACTCAAGGCGCTGCCCTGCTTCTAGCAGTTATCATATTCACTTCCCAATTTCCGCTCGCAACACCTGTCAGGCCAGCCACTATTGATGAAGTTGTTCAAAAGTCAGCTCAAAAATTCATGAGCGACAAGCACAGTGTTGGTCTATCCGTCGGAGTCTTCAAGGACAATAAAGTTTATACGTACAATTTCGGCGAGGTTGAAAAGGGCAGCGGCGAACGTCCGACCGAACACTCGATCTACGAGATAGCTTCGATTACAAAAACATTTACCGGCGTTTTGCTCGCTCAAGCTGTCGTTGAAAAGAAGGTACGGCTGGAGGACGACATCCGTACGTATCTGGTTGGTAGTTATCCCAATTTAGAGTTTAATGGACAACCAATCAGACTCGTTCACCTCATAAACCATACTTCCAGATTGCCCTTTGTCTTACCCGATCGACCCGAGCTGTTCCAGAATCCAGATCCTCTCGAGCTTCCAAAGATTCTGACGAAAATCGAAAGCACTTATACGAGAGCTGATTTTTACGAAGATTTGCATAAGGTGAAATTGGACAAAGTACCGGGCACGGAATTTAAGTATTCAAATGCTGCTGCGCAGTTGTTAGGGTACATTTTGGAAGGTATCTATGGCTTGCCTTACGAACAACTCGTAATACAGAAGATCGCAAAGCCTCTGCGAATGCGCGAAACGAAAATTAGGTTATCTCAGGCTGAAAAGAAACGTCTAGCAAAAGGACACTACGAGAATGGCAGCATCGCTCTTCCTGCCACTCCGCAAACGCAAGCTGCCGGCGGCTTGCGTTCCTCTGTGTCCGATATGCTGAAGTACATGAAATTTCACCTGAACGAGAATAATGAAGTGATTAGGTTATCCCATAAAACGAGCTGGGGAGAAATAAAGTACTATGCGTCAGGCTTGAATTGGCAGATGGTCAAGACGGCGCAGGGACATCGAAAGATATGGCAGAGTGGAGGAAGCTTTGGTTTTTCCAGTTACTGCGCGGTCTTCCCCGATTTGAATGTGGGAATTGTCTTACTGTCGAATGAATCTGACCAGAACTCGCAAGGGCGCTTGAATGCGATGGCGGACGAAATTTTGGCGGGAATTACTCTCAGTGGCGCTAGCACCGCGCAATGACGGCCTCTCGCGAATTTAATTTCGAAACCTCCGCAGTCAAAATTGATGCTTCTTTACTGAAATTGCTAACCGCCGAAGTATTGACAACAAAACGAAGCCGCCGATTTCTAACTCCGAATAGTGCGAATGCCGTGCTCGGCCTCTCCACAGATAGGGGTAAAACGGCAATCCAGCCTGCGGAATAGCAGACACAGTGAGCGATGAGAAACGGAAGGCGCAGAGCAAGGTCGTCAAGAGATCATGCCTGGCATTCGAAAGGCAGCGCGTTAGCTTAATGGACGCTTATTGCGCAAAAGACAAAGACGTGGTTGTAAAGATGAAAGGATGGGCAACTGGGGTGCCGCGCAATTTATGACTAGCGGGCACTGCCGTAGTCTTAAATCAAGGCGACCATTCTTCGATTCACGTTATAAGTCAGCAGACTTAAGAATATTTAAGACCGCGATGGTGCGGCCCTGAGCGGTCGCCCTGCCAGTCGCCGGGGTCTTGACTGTCACTGCGAAGACGTACGGACCCGCCTTCCAGATGTTGTTGTCTGTCGTCTTGACGAAGAGGGCGTAGTAACCGGCGCAGACCGGGTCTTGTTCCCCGTAATCAATAAACAACCCGATCGAGTTTGCGGTGTGTACGTTTCCCGTGAGTAGTCCTCTTACCTTGAAGTTAGGCTTCAAGAGGCCGGTGACTGGCGTCCCGTCGGCATTTGTGACGCAGGCAGCAATGGCGATCGAATCCTGATTGCCGGGCATCGCCAGGACCTGGTGGCCGTGCGCCGCGATCTGTAGTTGCTCCATTTCACTCTCCTGACGGGTAGCAGAACTAATTCTGTTTCTGGTTGACGTCGACGTCTGGGATGAGTCGCGCCTAAAAAAAGATGTGGCTAATTGCCAATCGAAATTTACGCCCGTGTTGGGCCAGTGTCAATGAAGGGCTTCACAGCAACACCGAAGGTCCATTGATGCAAAGTTCACCTCAAACGAATACTACCTAAGAACATCGCGTGCCTTTGATTGCACGTTTACAGCGCATCTCACGACCTTGGAAGGAATCCGCGAAACCACCCGTACACTGTTCAGATCTACTCTGTATAATCCTGCTATGAATAAACGAGCAAGAAAAAGATTGAAGGAAGCGATCGAAAAGAAAAACCTCGAACGCCAAAAAATGCTTAAGGAGCAGAGTTCAGCCTCTTCGCAGACTAAAGAGAGACGTGGCTTTACAGTGAAGCCCGAGAAGAAGCGTGGTTAACTAAATGAACGTTGCCTAAGCGCTGTAGCGTATCTCTAAGTGGCCGTGGTTAATCTGTCCGATGCGTGGCCAACCTACAGATCTATTTCGGCTCTTGCAACAACGCCATCTCACGGAGTTTGTACTTCTGAACCTTACCCGAGACGGTCATCGGGAATTGATCAGTCATGCGCCAGTACCGCGGCACTTTGTAGTGCGCGATCTTGCCCCGGCAGTAGTCAGTAAGCTCGTCGGCCGTTGTCGTTTGACCCGGCTTGAGAATGACCCAGGCCATCACCTCTTCGCCGTACTTCTCGTCCGGGACTCCGATGACCTGAATGTCTTGAATCTGTGGATGGCCATAGAGGAACTCTTCGACCTCTCGCGGATAGACGTTCTCACCGCCGCGAATGATCATATCCTTCGAGCGGCCGACGATAGTCACGTAACCCTCCATATCCATGGTCGCCAAGTCGCCGGTGTGCATCCAGCGTGCGGAGTCGACCGCTTGGGCGGTCGCTACTGGGTCCTCCCAGTAGCCGAGCATCACGATATAACCCCGGGAGAGTAGCTCGCCAGGTTCGCCGTGCGGCACTACCGCACCGCTCTCAGGGTTGATGATCTTGCACTCCACATGAGGGTGGACGCGCCCGACCGTGCTGACCTGCTTCTCAATCGAGTCGGTCGTCATGGTCTGGAAGGAAACGGGCGAGGTCTCCGTCATCCCGTAGCAGATCGTGATCTCTTCCATGCCCATCTTCGTACGGACCTGTTTCATTACGTCGACGGGGCACGGAGAACCCGCCATGATACCCGTCCGCAGCGACGAAAGGTCATAGCCGTCGAAGTCAGGGAGGCCGAGTTCGGCGATGAACATTGTCGGCACGCCGTGGAGGGCGCTACAGCGCTCGACCGCCACCGCCTCCAGAGTCTTGCGAGGGTCAAACGCCTCGGCGGGTAGGACCATTGTGGCGCCATGCGTTACACATGCGAGGTTGCCGAGGACCATCCCGAAGCAGTGATAAAAAGGAACAGGGATGCAAAGCCGGTCCCTTTCGGTGAAGCGCATCCGTTGGCCGATGAAGAATCCGTTGTTGAGGATCGAGTGGTGCGAAAGCGTGGCGCCCTTCGGCAGACCCGTTGTTCCAGACGTGTATTGAATGTTGATGGCGTCGTCGAAGTTAAGCGACCGCTGTCGTGCGGCCAGCAGATCCGGCGAGACCTCATGGGCCATAGCCATCACCTGCTGCCAGGTGTTGGCTCCACTCACGCTCTGTGGGCCCAGTGCGATTACCGTGCGCAGTTGCGGCAGCCGTGCGGCGGAAAGCCGGCCCGGGGCGCTGTCCTCGAGCTCGGGACAGATCTCGCGCAGCAGCGCGGCGAAGTTCGTAGTCTTGAATGGGGGCGCGACGATTAACGCGCAGCATCCTGATTGCCGTAGCGCGTATTCCAGTTCATGCACTCGGTAGGCGGGGTTGACGTTGACGAGGATCGCGCCAATCTTGGCGGTGGCGAACTGCGTAATGACCCACTCCGCATAGTTCGGCGACCAGATGCCGACACGCTCACCCTTCTGGATGCCACAGGCCATCAGCCCGCGCGCCAAAAGATCGCAGGCCGCCTGAAGTTGACGGTAAGTGTAGCGCAATCCCTGATGGCACGAGACTAGTGCCTCGTTATCCGGGACCTTCTCAGTGACACGGTCGAAAAGGTCGCCGATCGTCTCGCCAATGAGCGGCACCTCACACGCGCCATGAACATAAGATAGGCTTTCGCCCGAGAGATGCTTCATTGGTGAGACACGCCTTGCTGCTTGCACTTGAATGACAACGGCGAGAACCGATGGTCATTTCAACAATACGCGTGTGGGTGTGCCCGTCTGGGCGTTGGATGCTACCCAGATCATCAGCTCGCCGGGTTCAATTACGTACTTAGTATCGCTCTGCCAAATGGCCAACTCATCCCGACCAATCGTGAACTCGACGCGTTGCGATTCGCCTGCGCCGAGCGCGAGGCGTCGAAAGTTTTTCAGTTGGCGGACCGGACGCGCTACGCTCGTACCGCGCAGGCCGACGTAAAGTTGAGCCACTTCCTCGCCTGCCCGTGAGCCAGTGTTCTTCACTTCCGCGGTGACTCGGATTTG
>DATEIS010000438.1:0-24924 GCA_035278765.1 Pyrinomonadaceae bacterium
TTCTCCCCCTTGCGCCCGCTTCGCTCGCGCGCTCGGCGCACCTCGCACCGCTCACTTCGCTACGCCCCCGCTGGGGGCTGGCGCTGTTTGAATGGCTTAGGCTCCAGCAGAAAAGTTTCGAGATAGTTGAACCGGGTGGCGCGTTCACTGCTGTGGCCAAGCTTTGTAAGGATCGCGCCACGGCGCTTCGACTTGTTCGCCATAATCGCAGCAGCCGTGTTACGTAGGTCACGCGGGCTAATCATCGCATTCATTACGCGCTGTGAAACTCTATGGACCATCGTGCTGATGGTTCGATGGGTTACTGGTCTATTATTCCGTGTGCGATGACACTGGCCAACGAATATATATTCAGAGCCAACGTTGTTCCTGCGCTTCTCGAAGTACCGCTCTAAGAGCGGGCGCAGCCAGCTCGCTGCCTCTTTCGGATACTTCAGTATTGGATCCTCACGTCCACGTGAGAGTTGGCCTCGGGTCGGTTTGCGAACTGGTAACAGCAAATACTCAAAGTCTTTTGCGCGATCGCGCGTGCCTCTTGTCTCACCCGCTAATGACGGTAATTTTGCTTTACATATTTCTGTGATAGTAAGTTGGTGAAAGATAATAAAATATAGAACCAACGCCTCTCCAGGGTCAGCATCGGGCGAAACCATATAACGACAGAGGCGCTCGACAACCTCATCAGCGTACCGCCTAATCGAATCTGAGATCTCAATCATCTCGCCGCGTTCGTTCATCACCGTGAACGTGTTGTTTACTGAGACCTCATGAGCCAGCGGATTTTCCAGCACGAAGTCGTGGAGCTGAGCCCAGTTGAAAAAGGTACGAAGTTTCATCGTTATGTCATTCACCGATAGACGAGTCAACCTTCTGATCTTTACGCACGCGTTCATCGCTTGGCATTCGCTATCGCTACCCTTCTCGTTTGTCTTGTCGTGGTCTAAATGCGTTCGCTTCCCGCAGATTTTGCATTCGTATTGCCAGAATAGAGTTTCCTTATAACTTTCTATCGTGCTCTGGTTCACCTCAGCGAGTGAGAGAATGTTGCGCTTGACACACCACTGAAGAAATACGCCAACTACCTTAACCGTTACGAGTATCGCTCGAGGTGTATTAGTTAGAGGCTGCGATTCCGGCAACCCCAGGGCGAGCTTCGGATTCAGCATTCCCTGCGACGCCCACCTCTCGAAGGCGGCTACCTGCTCAACAAATATCACCGGCGTAGACTTCAGATATTTTTCCAATAAACGTTCCTGCCGGTGCTTACTCCAGAGCTCCTCCCGCAGGAAGAGGTTACCTAACTCGAACAAGCACGAACGAATGAACTTGGTCCTAACTCGTGCTCGTTTGGTGAGTCTTGGCAACGCCTCCTCAATTGCGCGCCAAGTCAAGGGTTCGGGCAGTTCGCAAGTTTTGAGATATTCACCAATGGCCCGATACCGCCAGAGGTCTCTAACCCGAATGTTTGTTTCGGTCGCATTACAGCTATCAAGTTTTAACTTCGCCGCCAGAGCCGCAAAATACCTTTCGTTCTGCGGAAATGGCGAGCGGTAGTTCGTGACATACTTCTCCAGTGCCTTTGGTGCCAGACGATCCTGATAATGAACCTTGCAGAGCTGCGAGCTTCTATAGTTGGTGACTCTTGCACATCCTGAGAATGTGCATTTCACCCACACGCCTCTACGCTTCTGGTAGCATGTGCCACAAATTCTTTCCGTCTTTTTCTCTGCTGGCTTTGTCAAGCCACAGACCTTACATACGATGTTCTGACGCATAGACTTCAACCACAGTTTATGGTGCGCTTTTCGGTGACACTTACGACAATGGCTTGGATAACTGATCAAAGGATAATCAGCCACACCGCACGTTTCGCACACACTTTCGAGGTTAGAGTACTTTCCAGCGCATCGCCGACAAAAGGGTGCATCTACTTGCAGCTTGGCTACCAGCCTCGAGCACCTGGGGCATTGCACTTTCGGGAGATTGCTTAAGCAGTCTTCGCACACGTCCGACCAGTGAGTGGTCCTCCGCGGCAACTTACACTCTTCACAGATTATTGAACGGCGTACTGACTTAGTCACAGATGTTGTTTCCTCTACTTCTTTGAACGTTACTGACCCCGTCATGACTCCGATGAATAGTCGCGCGCATTTGGATAGAACGCTGCAAAATCCTGATTGCCAATCTTTCTTCGTCGCTTCTCCGCTGCGCTTGGTAAAACATCCAGAACATCACTGAGACGAAAGTAGAAAGCGTCACAGAATGCCTGGATCGTTTCGAGACGAATCATTTTCGGTTCGGTATTTAGCAAGTCGCAGACTGCTTGTGTGGACAATTGATAGCCGGTCCGGTCACAAATGAGTCTGCTGATTTCCGATGCGCGATTGATGCCACGCTCCTTCAATACACTTCGCAAGTTCCAAGTAGTAGCCATTAGTCTGTTCCTCTTTTCTCGATGTATGGACTAACAAAGATGTCAATGAGATCACTTTGCTCATCTTCAACGTCGGCGTCAGTTGCAATGAGATAAGGCGCCGCTGCGCTCGGATACGTGTGACCCAGTTTTCTCAGAACTTTCCGGTATGCCAACGGATTTCGTTCGAGTTCATTTGTTGCAAACGTCCGCCGCAGGTCGTGAGGTCGCAGGTCTTCAGGTAAGGACACTCCAGCGTCTCGGCTAACTCAACGATCTTCTCAAAATTCTTATAGAACTGCCTTTTACTCAGTTGGTTTCCATCTTCGTTGAGAAACAGATATCCGGGTGCCGCAGCGCGAGGAAACATAGGTTTGAAAACCTTCTCAAAGACACGCAGAACCTCCATCGCCAACGGAGTCAGCGGAACTGTTCGAACACGCTTGCCACTAAATGCTTTCCCTTTACCAAAGAGACGCACACGCTCCGTCTGCCAATTTATGTCGCAGCTTTCTCCACTCGAGCGTATTCCCAACAGCTCACTTGTACGCGCGCCGATCTCAGCTTGGACAACAATGGCCGTGTAGTCTCGTGCACCGCGATGAGGCGACGCATGCTTCGGCAGGTATTCGGTTCGCATGAACTCGTAAAATTCGTCCCGCAATGTAGGGGATAAAGCGTACCGACGCTTGGTGGGAATGTCTTGCACATGCATTGGTACATCGTATTTCGTAAATGTCTGAGTTATCGGACCATATTTTTCACTGATGGTGAGTACACCACCCGGGATGTTAGGCTTGGCAAGGACGTAATCGCAGAATGACCGCAACTCGCGAATGTACTTCCGCCTGGTTCCGTGTGCCAGGTCGTCCTGGAGCAGCAACGAAATGAGTAAGCTTAACCGGGTCGATCCGAGCCCTGGGTCCAAGAGCTCCCAAACCAGTAGCTGTCTGATCCCACGAGGGTGATTTGGATCGTCGATCTGAAGTCGATCGAAAAGGTGCTTCAGTACGGCTCTCGATGATCTAATTGTCGTCTCAAGGGTGCATCCGCGGAATAGGAGATTCTGGAGATATTCCTCAAGCTTACGATTATGATCCTGAAGCTGCTCTTCCCACGGGATAATTCTTCGTTGTTGTTCAGGTGGCGATGTCCGGTTTGCGAGTTCCACAGAAACTTCTCCTCATGTTTTGGATTTTGCTTGCTCACTCAAAGCGCCTCTTGATTTTTCAAGTACTACTTGATTTGCCCGTTGGCCCATCTTCCTGTCCATCTCGATGGCCCAGAACGACTTCTGCTCAAAACTAATGGAAAAGCGCTACGCGATGTTTCCAGTAGAATGTGGGCTATGCTCGGTACTCTCAAAGAATGCGGATGAGCGTTTTCAACCGCTCTTGTTTTTTCCCGGCTGCCCGTGATTACAAGACCTATGCCATGATTAAGCCTTCTTTCAAACTCTCTCTCGTGCCTGGCTAAGATAAGGTCAAAGACTTTCGCAACGAGTGCTGAATCTCGTGGTAGAACGTGCCTTATGGTGATTGGTTTGTATGGACCAAGGTTCCCCGAATCTCAGAAATCACCCTTGCAAGAAAACTGGCTTGAGAGCCAGATAGACGCTGAACTGTTCGGATATACCATTCAAGATCAAGGTGCAAAGTCGGGATATCCGAACAGCAGCCCTTTAAATTACGAACCTGAGCGGCTAACGACGATTGGGGAGAATGAACGATTTGCTACCAGAAAATATCGCGATTTTCGAGGTCATTACGAGAGTCTAGCGTGGTTTTCGCGAAAGAAACCAAGCCACATAGACTTTTTTGATCTACCAAATCCGAGAACCCCGATAACGCGGCACATGATCTGCACATAGGACTTTCAGCGACGAATGAAGGTACTCGCGCAACGACTCAGTCACTGATGAGCTTAATGACGAAAAGGACCCGCATTGATGCCAAGCGTGTCGCTGAGATTATTGGTTGCTCCCGTAAGACCGTACTGAACGGCGGCGCCGGCACCGCGCAACTTACTAGAATTCGCAACGGGTCTACTCAGGTGCGTTTTATTCTGGAAGAGGTATTAGCCTTCGCTGAAAAGCAGGAACGAGATGCTCAACGTCGACTACCTAAAGGCCACTCAACAATGACGTCGTAAACGGTCCACGTTCTATCACTATCGCCCCTCCTCACAGTTTCCTGAAAAAGAAGAGCTGCAAGCATGAAGCGTATTGGTAAGCAATTTGGATCGACGTCGGCTATGCAGCGAGAGGAAACGGTCGTGAAGAACTTTCATCAGTATGTTGGCCCAGGCGGACAAACTCTTCACGGTTACATGCGCCGCTACAAGAATGTTCGACTTCGCAAGAAAGGCTTTACAAGTAAGGCCGAAGCTGAAAGACATCTGCGTCAGGCAATGAACGATATAGACGCGGAAGAACGAGGTGAGATTCGCTGTAAACCAACTACCGCACAGGAAGCTCTCAACATTTATCGCCGCAACCAAGAAGTGCGAGCTCGAGACAAAGGCTATCAATACGCTCACAACGTCAGATCCAATTGCAAAATCATCCAGCAGTTTGTAGACCACTTTGGTCCCAACCGATTAATCAGGGAATGCACTGAAACTGACTTGCGCGAGTTCTACCAAATACTTTGCTTTCGTCCGACCCTTAATAAGAATAGCGCCGGCGTCTTTATTAGCCGCATTCAAGGGATGCTGAAGGCAGCACAAAAAGCAAAACCTGACTTAATCAACTGGCTCCGTCCGACACTCAAGGTCAATCGCACCCCTGAATTCGAACATCGCGTGGTGGAGCTAACCGAATACGCAACCCTTGTTCACACATTGCTAAATCCACCTTTAGCCCCATCTCGACGGACGGAGCGCAATAAACTATGGCGTGACGCCGCTGACGTTGTTCAGTTACTCCGATTGACCGGAGGCAGGCTCAACGAGATCGTACGCATACGACTCGATCAATTCCTGTGGACCAAAGGCAAGCTTCGCTTATACGCAACCAAGACCGAAAATCAACGTGACCTGCCATTATGGGACTGCATAAAAGAGATTGCGCAAAGCCGAATCCGGGAAGGTCTCACCGACGACGAGCTACTGTTTCCACGCGCCAAGACCGCGACCTTTGACAATGCCATAGCGAGGGCATGCCGCAAAGCAGCGCGACTGGCAAACCTCAACTACGGCCGAACCAACGGCTTCACTTGTCACAGTCTCCGCCACACCTTTATCACAGACATGATGGAAGCCAGCGGAAACAACGTGGCGCTGGTCATGTCCTACAGCGGTCACAAGTCGCTCGAGTCATTCAAGATTTATCTTCACGCCCCAACACAAGGCTGTACAGCTACTGATCAGCGCATCGAAAGCGTTAGCTTATTCTTGGCCTCTTTTGTGGGAACGAAGGAAACACTGCGAACGATGGACGAGAAGGGGAAACAAAAGCAGCCAAAATGCAACGCTTGAATTTGGTCAGCATCTTTGAGCTTTCGCGCTGCCAGCCTCTCCCGCCTTCATTTCTCAGATCACATGCAACCGCAAGATCGAGATCATGGTCATAAGGCGCCGAGCAAAGAATTAAAATCCATGAGCAGCTATTTCGATTGTCCTGCTCCTAGTTTTTTGACAAACGAAATGAAATCAATTCCAACCCCAAGCCGGTAATAGTCTCGATTCATCTGTGGAACTGTTATCAACAAGACATTATTAGCTGGAACGATCGTGCCGGAAGGTGCAGGTTGAAGGATCAATGGGTCAGTAATGTTAGTACGTACAGGTCTGATTAAGGCCGTTCCGAAAAGATTGATAAACTTCAACTCATCATAAGGGAGCGGATAAAACCCTTCGATTCTTATCACGCCGCCTCGCAAGCGTCCGCCTGTAATAGCCTCGTTTTGTCCGTAGGTGATATCTAATTGCGCGGGATATCTATTCAGGGGGATACTTGGATTCCTGTAATCAAAGTAGTGAGTTTGCAGTCTGAGTCCGCCATAAAACTGCCGGAAGAAGCGATCCCGATCAGGCGAAACAAAAGCAACGAACTCTGTTCCGGCTGGCAGCGATGGTAGTCCCGGAGCGCCGGGGAATGCCTTGAAAACGTCCAAAGTCTCACGCGGATTTAAAGGAGTAGTCGCGCCACCGCCCGCGATGAATGATAGTGTTAGCTTGGTGGTGGTTTGACCACCGAAACTTCCGAATGGCAAGGGTTTATCGACTAACCTGATGTCGACTCCTGCCAAAAATTCAACAGCCTGAGCGACTTCATTGACCTTAAGTTCTGATACTTGCTGAGCAAAACCAGTTGCGAAAGTACCGATTGAGGTAGAAATCTGCTGTGGCACGCTCGTCACACGCACGGTTCCCCACATACGACCTCTCGGACCGAAATATGGATCTACTGATCTCTGGAAAGGGAAAGGGTGGCTCAGCGTCAGATCGAAGAAATACTTTTGCGTGCTCTTAGCTGCACTCGCCCCTGCCTGTTCAAAACCAACAATCGCGCGCGAAAACTCGCCGAGCGGTCTTACCAGGAGTTGAAGATTGGCTGGGGGCGTCGCTACTCCCGCTACGATGTTCACAGGGATTGAAGTCTTGTAGTCGTTGACCTTCACCGAGAACACATAAGAGCCCGGATCCAAAGGTGTGGTTGTGTAATTACCCTGATAGTCGGTCTTAAATTCTCGGAGGAACGCATTGTCACCGGGTTTTTCTACTTTAACCGTGACCTCGGCCAAAGGGGTATTCAAGGCGGTTGCATGGTCTTGCTTCAAAATGAGGCTTCCAGGCGCAGCTTGCGGCAGATTCGGAGCAGCGCTGTGCGCTCTAACGATTGCCCCCGTCCCTTCCATTACGATGGTCGGTACATTTTTGTCGTCCGTCTGTAGCGCCCTTCCTGCTCGGACATCAACGACTCTTTCCACAGCTCGCCTGATTTGGTCCGACGTAAACTTATCGGCATTCGTGAAGATTTGTTCGTTGATAGCGGTCACTCGCCCCGTCACTGTTGCGGGACTGGCTTGTGGGGTGGGCGTTGCATCTGGGGGTGTGCGGCTGTTAGCTGGGACCACACTTGAGCCGTCTATCCGCGTAAGTCGTAACCGTCCGGCTTTTACTTCGAGGGAAAAGCGCAGCTCCAGGGATTCGTCACGAACTGCCGTATCGACGGCTTTGAGAGAGAATTGATATATCCCGGTGCGAACTTGACCTGGTCTCCCGATAATCGTTCCATCAGTTTGCACCGACAAACCTGCCGGCACTTCACCTGAGATGATGGCCCATCGGATGACTGCATTAGTATTTCCTGACTCAAGCTTCAACTGATACTTCTCTTGCAGCACCCTTGCGATCTCGGCTCGATAGTCTTCACCCACGTGAGCGGCCGTGAGGACAAACTCCTGCGGCTGTTCCTGGGCTATGGCACTAAACGACAGTAAGAAAAACAGAATGAGAAAAAGGATCAGATGCGCTGAACGTTTCATTTTCTTTCCTTTCATTGACGTCATACATGGTTCATTCAAATCGCGATTCGATGTCCTACAGCTCCTGAGTTGGAGCCTTCGACCATGTATGACCGCAAACTCTGAAACGTATCAGCGAATATTTGTGAGGGCGGATAGAGAAAAAGATTTGGCTGACTCAGATATATTTCCGTTCATCCCGCCATAAGTAATATGACGCGGTCCGGATTCGGTGTTCGCAATCGGCGTTTGATCGCGCTACAAACTAATAAAATTTATTTCAGAAGTTCAGAAAGGAGAGATACCATGAGTATCTGTACAGAAAAGCCCTGGCCTAACATGAAACTGGTCAAAATCGATGATCCATCTGTGGAGGAGACTTTCGAGTTTAGTAATTTGACCATCGTTAATGAGATCATCACAGGAACGGTGTATGACGTAAAAAGGAATTTCACTGACCTGAGGGGGACCTGTTCTCCTTTTGATTCCAGGGAGGATGTGGCGCGCATGAGTTTCTTTTTTAGGGCCCGAAGAAAGAGTGAGTATGTTGACATTGTTCTCATGGGATTGAGCTATCAGAAGGATGGCAGTGCGCCTGCTTTTCGTGGCGGATTTGTGGTGCTTAAAGCACTTGATCAAACCACGTCAGAGGTGGAGGTGGGTTTCGATGTGGGCGACACTGGAACTGGTACTGGAATGCAAGCCCAGTAGCCTTAGCTAGTTAAATAATCGTGCGAAAAAGGATGCGGGCAGAGGCTGAACCATTTGCCTCTGCAACGCTTCCGATATTTGGTATAGTGGGAGCATGTGTAAGTTCCTCATCAAGTATGTTCCTCTACGACGCTCGCGGCCTCGTAATTCAGTGAACGTTAAGCGACTGGCGATTGTGCTGATGCTGGTCCTTACCACGCTCACCAACGGTGTCAAATCGGTAAACGTAAATTGCGCGGCACAAAAACCGAGTTCACCTGCATCTGTTCAGAAGTCAATACCCCTGGCTGCCAACGAAGTCGTGCAGCAAAACATCGAAGCAGGCACAACGTACGCTTATCTACTCACACTCGAAGCACAGTCATTCGCTCGAATCGTAGTCGATCAAAAGGGCGTTGATATAGTCCTAAGTGTCATGGCGCCCGATGGGTCGTTATACCGAAAGATCGACAATCCAAACGGCCTGTATGGACCTGAAATAGTTTCCATCCTTGCACCCGTCGCAAGTGCTTATTCAATAGAAGTTTCAGCAAGCATAGCTGTACCGGGAGGCGGTTATGAACTGCACGTGGAAGGACCACACGAGGCTTCCGACGCAGACAAGAAACACGTGACGGCCGAGGAAATCTTTGCCCAAGCCCAACAATCAAGAGGAAACAGGAAATACGACGAAGCAATCCAGCATTATCAGGAAGCGTTTGCGCTCTGGCGTGAACTCGATGACAAACGGAAACAAGGTTACTCACTCACCAACACCGGCCGCTCTTACAAGGCACTAGGTAAGCCATCCCAGGCTCTCGATGAGCTTACCAAGGCGCTGCTGCTTCTTCGCGAGGCCAACGACACCTCTGGACAAGCCTTCACCCTAAATGAGCTCGGGGGTGTCCACCGCGACTTTGGCAACCCACAAGAAGCGATAACCAGTTACGAACAGGCACTAAAGCTGCGCCTTGAGATAGGCGATCGGTACGGACAGGCTCAACTCTATAACAATCTCGGTCTCATACATTCGAACATGGCGTATCAAGCGCGGGCGGCAGCAGATTACGAGAAATCATCGCAGCTTTGGCGCGAGCTTCAGGCCCGTCATGATGAAATGAACACTCTTGTCAACGCCGCCAAGGCCCATGCCGAAATGGGCAACCTGGATGTCGCACTCTCACAGTCCCAATCAGTCCTCGCATACTGTGATAAAGAACTGGCCACAAAGAATTCATCTCTAGAATGGTCCGCCAAGAATCTAAAGCCCTATGCCCTAACCAACATTGGTTTGGTCTACGATACCTGGGCCAACGCAGATGAGGCACAAGCAAAATACAAAGAGGCGCTCGAACTCTTCCGCAACAATGGAAATTCCAAAGCAGAAGTAGAGGTCCTTGATAATCTCGGTCTGCTGCATGTTTTTTTGGGTGATGAAACAAAGGCTCTCGAGTACTTTCAGAGCGCGCTTAATTTACGCGAGCAGATCAAAGAACCAAGAGGAAAAGGCGTTACGCTGAGTAATATCGCCCTTGCGTATATGTTGTCGGGAAAAAACCAGGAAGCCTTACAACTACTCGAACTCGCCCTTCCCCTTACCCAGAGTGTCCGCGACAAGCGTTTCGAGGCGTTCACGCTCGTGCGCATCGGGATGGCGCACGTCGGCGAAAATAATCCACACAAAGCGCTGGAAAGTTATAAGAAGGCCCTCGCCATTCAGCAAGATCCTGAGATTGCAGATCAGCGCGGACAGGCCATCACCCTGGATAAGATGGGTGAAGCGCTTGCACTTTCCGGTGAGTCGATGCAAGCACTGGAAGCATACCAAAACGCACTTCAACGATGGGCCACTGTACGCGACGAGCAAGGACAGGCTCTTTCGCTTTATGGTATCGCACGAGTCGAGCGGGATCGTCCCAATCCCGCCAACGCACGCGATCGGATCGAAGAGGCCATCCGTATTGTTGAAAAGGTACGCAATCGAGTGACTGATCGCCAGCTCCAAATGATCTACTTCGCCGCCAGGCATGATCTGTATGCACTGGCCATCGATGTAAGAATGCAACTGTATGAATTGACGAAGTCGAGTGCCGACATAGAGGCAGCGCTCTCGCTGAGCGAACAAGCGCGCGCACGAAATTTGATCGATCTGCTAACAGAAGCCCACGCTAATTCATCCTCAGGTATATCTCCTCAGGCCGAAGATAAGAACATCCGATTGCAGCAGGAAATCAGCGGGCTAACGCAATCTCTGTTGCGCCTTCGTAACCTAGGAGCCGAAAAAGACGCCAACGCAGTAGAGCAGACGTTAATCCGCAAGTTTCAAGAGCAGAATGATCTAGCCAGGAAACGCGGCTCATCCGCAGACATAACTCAACAAGCCCGGCCTCGAACGCCACACAAGATTCAGCAGTTATTGGACGATAACACCATACTGCTTCAGTATTCACTGGACGATGAGCGTAGCCATCTTTGGACAGTTACGCGGAATAGCATTGAGCACCACTTTCTGCCAGATCGCGACGATATCAAGAGAGTAGCAAAGCTGCTGGGACAGGCCCTCACCAGCTTGGAGCCTAAAAAGCCTCATGAAAGTAATCTGGAATACATGAAGAGATTTAATCAGTCACCAGAATCTTTTCGGTCCCATGCACTCGAACTCAGTCGCATGATACTTGGGCCAGTATGGTCAAAACTTGGCAACAAGCGCTTGGTCATCGTGGCGGATGGCGCGTTGCAATATATTCCGTTCGAAGTATTACCTTCCCCTGAGTCATCAGAAGGCACTGGACCCGCAAACTTATTACTCTCAGGAAATGAAATTGTTTATGAGCCATCCGCGTCCGCGCTTGGACTGTTGCGCGACCGTCCGCGATCCAATCCTTCCAAGACAGTTGCAGTATTCGCCGACCCGGTATTCGAGAGTAATGACGAAAGAGTGCAGCGGTCCTCGCAGGGCACTAAAACAATTCCTCATCGATCGAGAGTAAAGCTGTTGGGCTCTTTGCGAGATGTCGGAAATGACGATTTCACCCTTTCAAGGCTCGAATACTCACTTAGAGAAGCTAACGCCATAACTGCCGTCGCACCTCGAGGCTCATGGTTGAAAGTAGTGGGATTTAAAGCCAATCGTGCTGCTGCGACCAATCGTCTACTGAAGCAATTCAGGATTGTGCACTTCGCGACGCATGGAATCGTCAACAACAAGCACCCGGAACTGTCAGGTATCGTCCTCTCAATGGTGAACAAGGACGGACAGGAGCAGGAAGGTTATCTGACGTTGCACGATATTTATTATCTCGATCTTCCAATAGATCTCGTCGTACTCAGCGCCTGTCAGACTGGGGTCGGCAAACAGGTGCCGGGTGAAGGGTTGATCGGTTTGATGCGAGGTTTTATGCACGCCGGCACACAGAGCGTAGTGGTCAGTCTGTGGAATGTGGATGATGAAGCGACCGCTGAACTGATGAAGCGGTTTTATCAGCACATGCTCGGAAAAAATGAGCTACCGCCGGCTGCAGCCCTGCGGCAGGCGAAACGAGAAATGCTTGCACACCCTAACGAAAGATGGCGTGCGCCCTTTTATTGGGCGGGCTTCATCATACAAGGTGACTGGAAATAAACGTTCGATTATGTTAGATAGCGGTTTCGTCAATCAGGATTCTCAGCAACACCGTACTCAACCGCCTGATCGGAGCCGCATAGCATTGGACGACCCACCCTCCCACACCAAATGGACACTAACCTCTGAGTCTTTTGATCGACTACTGGTGTGGCTCAATCCAGATCGCGATCTGGCAGGTAAGAAGTACGAGGAAATCCGATTGAGCTTGATCAGGCGTTTCCGCCAACTTGGCCGCCCTGATAGCGAAGAACTGGCAAATAAGACGTTTGATAGAGTGGCAAAGAAGCTGCCGGCGGTAATCGATAAATATGTCGGCGAGCCCGAGCCTTATGTTTTCACTATCGCTTACAACATCTATCGGGAGGACCTGCGGAAACCGATTATGCTGTCACTGGCGAGCTATAATTTTTCGCAGTCAACTTTGCCGAATCCAGACGAAGTGATCGAAAAAGACCAATTGAACGATTGCTTGCAAGAATGCCTGCGCAAACTCAGCGAATCTAACCGCAACCTGATTACTCTTTATTACCGCGGCCAACGGTGGGATAAGATCAGACAGCGAAAAGAATTGGCCGAACTATTGGGTATTAAATTAACTAACCTCAGGTTGAGAGCGCAGCGCATTAGGACAACTCTGAAAAACTGCATCCTCGACTGCATGGAGCGTAAGGCAAGCGAGCGCGAAGTATTAATGTGAGCTTTTCCAATGATGTAGTAGATTCAGTCTATTTACTTCAGAGGCGCGGGGATGAAGCAGGATCCGGAACAAGAGTCGCAACTTAGACGATACTTACTGGGTGAATTGCGCCTTGAAGAGGAAGTGTTAATCGGGCAACGGCTCTTTCTCGATAGGGACTATGCTGAATTGGCTCAAAGCGTAGAGGACGATCTGATTGATGATTACGTGCACGACGATCTGACTCCAGTTGAGCGACAAGAGTTCGAGACCCACTTTCTTGAAACCCCCGAACACCGCGAGGATCTGAGAATTGCACAGGCTTTTCAGAAACACCTGATCTCGGAACCTACGACACCGTCTGTCGTTAATCAGGTTATCCGAGCCTTCTCTAGTAGCGCGCAACCTGCAATGGCGCTTCGCGAGGCAGGTACACAAAGCGCCAACATCGGCCTCGAGGAACAACGTCCTGCAGTTCTTTCAACGTCTCGCGGACGTAAACCGGTTGTTTGGTTTGCCTTGGCCGCCGCAGTCTTGATTGTGCTTTCAATTATTTCATGGATTGTGATTCGATCTGTAAACAGACCAGGCAGTGACGGGCTGGAGGCACAACAACCGCCGACCGCTCCGACTGAGCCAGCCAAGCAACAACAACCTGGTCCATCTCTGCCTGTCAACGACAATCAGACTGTTGAACACCGCGGCAGCAGTGATGAACCAAAAAAGAAATCGACGAACGATCAAATTCGACGACAACCTGAACAGCAGCCAACACCCGCTACTTTTGCCGCAGTGACGATCTTCCCTGGCGGTACCTCAAGGGGAACCGGACAGACCAATCAGGTACCCATCACTTCCGGACAAACAGAAGTAAATCTAAAACTGCCTTTGCCTACCACAAAAAACTACGAGAGATATCGCCTTGAGCTCCTCAGCGGGCAACGCCGAATTCACGTTCAGACTCTCGATTCAAGGCCCGATGAAGAAATGGGCCGAGTTGTCTTTGTTACCGTTCCAGTCAGTCTACTTACTCACCAACGCTACGAAATGAAGCTACGTGGCATTGCCAGCAATGGAAGTCCCGGCGAACCGACTACTTATTCCTTCACGGTAAAGAAGGAACCGTAACGTTTGATTTATCTGTGCACAATGCCGAATCCACGATGTATAACTACTAATCAGCCGATCGGAAATCGTTGGCCTATTCTTGGCCTCTTTTTCGGGAATGAAGGGAACATCGGGAACCCAGGGAACAGCCGACGAGAAGGTAAGTCTTTGGAAAAGCAGAAGATTGCGGTATCATAGCGGTCCGATAAAAAAGATTGCCCGCTTGGCTCAGTGGTAGAGCACTCGCTTCACACGCGATCTGAGAGCTTTCAAAATTCCTAAGAAAATCGCAAACGCTAAATAAAGACGCCGATTTTTTGTGTCCCTCGGTGTCACGAAGTGACCTGATGTGTCCTGAAAACCACATAAAAAGGGGTACACCACACTGGCTTTAGGGCCATAGAATGAAAGATAAATGAAAAGAAGCTGACGGAGTATCAGGTCGCACGACTGACCGGAACAATAAAGAATCTGAGGAAGGTTAGTCTTTCGAGCGTTGATCGGGAGTTGTCTAAGGCTCGGCAGGCTCTTCAACATTGCGGTAGATGAAGGGCGGCTTCTTAGACCGCGTTCACTAAAGCGGTGTCACGGAACTTGATTTCACGACGCCGCTGAGACTCCAGATCCGATCAAGACGCGCGAGCTTAGTGACGAAGAAGCACGGCGAGTAATGAAGGCGCTCGAGACTCCTGAACGTCGTCACACTCTACCAGTGTTCATTGCGGCAATGGATACTGGAGCCAGAAAGTCCAGCTTGTTGGATTACCTGCGATGGAAAGACATTAACTTTGCTGACGAGATCATTACGCTCACTGCCTACAAAAGGCAAAGGTAAGAACATCAAGCCAAGGCGCTGGCCGGTGCAGATGACTAGCCAGAAGAAGAAGTTGTTGCAACTGCAACTCCAGAGAAAGAGCAAGAACGACGATGCTCTTGTCTTTGAACTTGCAAAGGTCAATTTGCGCAAGTTGTGGACGGCGGCATACGCCGAAGCGGCAGTTCCGAAAGGTACACGTTTGTTCTACTCTGTGCGTCACAACCTCGCTACTGAAATGGCTAATGAAGGCATGCCGTTACCAGCGCTTGCTAATCTGATGAGCCACAGTGACGTGAAGATGACCATGAGATACTACAGCATGACCAAGAAAACCATTGACAAGGCACGCGACATTCTCAACAGGAGGGCCATGGTCAATAGCTAAAGTCGATCCTCGCGAGGCGCTGATTAGCAGCCAATCGACTTATCGACGTCTTACCTGCCTAACGATACTACGCAGTTTCATACACTTGAAGCACACGCAAGCGAGAACTGTTGTTGAAAAGTAACGAAAGCATCAGTCGCATTCAATTTGGCGACAAAGGTAGCAGTGTTAACGCTCTTGGTAGTTTGCAGTTTGGTACTTCAATTTTTCGGAGCGCATCATGAGCATTCGACGCTTACTAGACTCGGAACTGCCACTCAGCGGGATCGCGAGCTGTATCGAGGACCGCAATGACGACGATATGATCATCCTCAACTGAGAAATAAACTCCATACGGAAATCTTCTCGTCAGGGCGCGCCTGATGCCAGATCGAAGTTCTTGATACTTGAATGGTCCATCGAGAATGCGATTATACGTGGCTCTAACTTCATCCAGAAATTCAAAACCCAATTCTGGTTGTTCGGACTCGTACCAATTGAACGCCGACTCAATGTCGGCATCCGCAGCGGCATCAGAGAGAAGACGGTAACGGCTCACTCGGATTCGGAGTTTGCACTGGAAGTGTCAGCGAGGCGGTCGAGTACCTCGAAAGCGGAGTGTGCGCGCACGGGATCTTGGCGGTAGCGTTTGAGGCGCTCTTCGGCTAATCGAAGATGATTCTCCGGGACTGGAAGAGTGCCTGGGTCTTCCGCGATTTGATCCCAGAGAGCCTGCAGATAACGAACTTGTTCTGCTTTCGATAGAGTGTCAAAGCCGGGAGGCGTTGGTACAGATGTTTCAGGCATAAACCGTTCGTCTCCAGTGATAGGGTTGAAGAAATAGCATGTTCTTAGCGAATAGCATGCCTTCTCATTCTAGCACTACAACAGCATAAGACTCACTTTGCGCGAGAAACTCTTCTCAATCAGTTGCCGATTTTGTGGGAGCCGTTCGTATGTGTAAGCCTCCCTTAAATTCACCGCCATTGAAAACTAGAGGATTTCACCGCCTGCGCGGGTCAGCAGCAAAGGCTGCGCTTTTTTCGGCTGCGCGGCAAGCACTGGAGTTTATTAAAGCGCTGCAAAAGCAAACGAGCTGCTGATATACCTCTCCGAGGTTGCTGATAGTCAACGTTAACATCTGCCGCAATGCAGGCAGCAACACTCTCACAAATAATGGTGGCGGTTACACACCGGTCAGACACCCAGTCCGAGAGTATATCTTTGCCCTGCTCTTGAAGAGGCAATTCCTACCTCGGCTGCCAATCGCTAGCTAAAGCAAAAGAGTTTTCAACCTACACCTTCATTTTGTTCTTTGTTCAACTTTCTCCAAATACTTCGTGATGTGCTCCTCAGAGAAGCGCAACGTTCTCCGTGCGCGATAACAACCCAACCGCTTACGACGAATCTCACGCATCACTGTAGAGCGCGAGATGCCGCAAAGCTGCCTGACATCTTCAACGGTATACTTCGCTCGCTTGCGCTCCAGCGTCGGGCTACTGTCCACTTGCTTCGATACCTTCTCCTTCATACTTCTCTTGCGTGAGAATGTACCTGTGTCGATCTTGACATGAGTAAACTCTATGGTGAGGTCTACAGAACACCGCGAAAATGGGTTGCTCTCAGACGCTTACAGGTGGTCAGCACTGCATAGATCAGACCTTCAAGAACTGCCTTCAACACACTATCTGACTGCGAAACAAGCTCACTCGGTTTTTCTGAAGGCCAGTTCTTCGGAATCGATTAGACTTGTACGCATTGGAACCGCACTTCCGTGACAGACGCTGCTGAGGTGAAATGCTCCGTCGAACAGCGGGTCTTGGAATGACACGTTCGAATACATGAGTTGTTTCGGCTGTCGGCAAGGGTTTTAGTATATCCCTTTTTGGGATAATCCTGAAACAGGTTTAAGAGTTTCGTGGGCCGTCTTAGTGCGGCCGCCGTAACTCGTGGCCAAGTCCATTTACAGCAAGAGGTACAGGCAGTTCCTGGAACTGCTCATTCAAGCCAGGAAAGAGGCAGATCTCACGCAGGTTGAGGTTGCGTCCAGGTTAGACCGCCCACAGTCATTTGTTTCTAAATATGAAAATGGGGAACGGCGTCTGGATGTGGTTGAATTCCTCGACGTTGCAAAAGCAATCGATTTCGATGCTGTAAAACTAATGCGGAAACTTACCTAATCGAGGTCAGTTTTGCGCCTAGCCATGGTGCAAAGGCATTGTCTTCGGGGTTGGCGCGGGAATCAATAAGCTTCGCGGTTATTCATTTTTGGTTACCTCACAGTAAACATCTGCATCTAGCTGACTATTTTGTGACTTCACGTCAGCGAATTCAACAGACTAACCGGTGCGCAGTTACAACGCCGCTATGAACATTCTGCACACCTAAGAAGTAAGCAGAGATTTCGCGGCTCAGCTTGAAACGACTCAGACTTAGATCTGAGGCGACCTCGTTCAGCGTATCACCGATGTAGTGAATTCGCGTCAATGCAACTGCCACTCGCCGCGGCGCCTTCTCCAGCAGAGAATTAGCGTCGCACCTGGCTGTGATCTGTCGCTCGGCAGAACCTGTGCCGAGTTCATACCACAATTCTTCGATTGAGACTGCCGAATTGGCTCTTTCGTACTCGTCATCGGATTTTCTCGGTCGCGTCGGACTTCCTGGTGGACAGTAATTAGCGCGCACTGTTCTGAGTGCATTGCAAACCGCAAAGAAGAGGAATGCCTTCGCTGAGCCCCGACGCACGTCGAACTTTATCGTTGAATTTCCAATTAGATCGAGACAGGTCTGCTGGACCACTTCTTCCTGCAGATCCGCAGGCAGATCGCGAGCGCATTTTCTGGCTAAACTTACCAGGTAGGGTCGAAGCAATTCGTAGAATTGCTCGTCAAAATGACGGTCGCGAGCTTGAAAGCCCGCTAAGCATTCGCTGAATAGTTCAGTGTCTTCGGTGGAAACATTCATCAAAGGACTCCTAAGGGCCACACCAGCCAACTAGACCGACATTGATAATGCCGACTGTGAAGGCTGACGCAGCGACTTAGGTGTCTTGGCGGTTCATGACCGCGCCTGCACTGCCCCCACCATAAAAGCTTCCCGGAATTTACCACGCTTCCGTATCTAAACCAAAGAAACTGGCTGAGATTCTTCCCAGCCAGATCTCTTTGCGAAGGAACATTTTCTTTCATCTAGCTAATAGCCAAGATTTGTTTGCAATGGGCAGCGTCTTTAGGCGGCAGCAACCTCCTGACCCGTTTCCTCTTTTTCGTCTTCCCCCTCAACCGCATCCAGCGAGTTGGCCAACGCCTTCAGAGCTGTTGCCAGAAATGGGCTCCAGTTTTCCTTGCGTTGCGTCTCATAAAATTGTCTCGTCATGTCAACCTCGGCGGTCAACTCCGCTTTTGCCAACGCGATCAGCAGAAGGTCGACCGACTCTTTGGCACGGAGTCCTCCTTCGATGTTGAAGAGGTCGCCGTACAGGACGCTGAAGAAAGGATGCGTTCGGTTCACGCGAACCACGACTTGTCCGCCGGGTCCCCATGCCGGGTCGTAAAATGGTTCGTGCCGTCCTTCGAAGTACTCGATCTTATAAGGCCGACGCTTTCTTTCAGATTCAATTGCGGCGGCTGCCTCTTCTTTCGTTTTCGCAGTGACGCCGACTCGACGCTTCGTTTCAACCTCCGTATCCGCTTGAACCTCTCCGAGCGTATGGGCTGGCACCTTTGAGCCTTTGCCAGTCACCACATCCACGACTGCGGCGGCTTGTTCCGCCGGTGTCGGATCGTTCGAGGGTGCCATTAATGCCTCAATCTTTGCTTTCTTTCGGGCCAGGTCTTTCTCATGGCGAATTTTTCTTTGCCAAGCATTTTCTGCGCGAAGTATTCGGTCTAATTCAATATCGTTCTTCGCCGCAAGTACTCGCCAAAAGTCCTCAATCGGTCGGACTCTCTGCTTGTCATTAGTAATACCGAACACCTCGTCTAATTCAGGCCCAAACTTCACTTCTACAGTCCAGTGGTAAGCGTAAGACTGAAGCAGTGGCCATTCTCCCAACCCGTGGGCGACGTCGCGGGCCGTATGCGGGAACGCATCCAGGGTCTCGATCTCACGTCCCGCACGCACAAAAGACATGCCTCGCCGCGTTTGGCGGATTTCCAGTCGCTTTGGAGAAAACTCATCCAACTTGTATTCGTGCTTCGTGGCGAATCCGTAGGGCAGCCGAGAAACTCTCAAGTGAATTGGGCCGTATGTAATCAGACTGGGATCGGTCTCGTCGATCTCGCTCATATCTTGAACCTTTTCAAGATGTGGTGTTCCGGTGTCAGAGTCGGTGTAATACCTGATCGTAAAAGAACGATTAAGTCTTTCGATCGCACCACCCTTGTCAGGGGCCTCGTCTTTGTCTGGCGGCAGATAGTACCGAGCCTTGGGATCGAGAAAAAGAGGATCCACGACCTCGACCTTCTTACCCTCCACCAACAACTCGATATCCCCTTCGAGCAAATAGCGGTAGGTTATGCCGAAATCGTCGAGAATATGCTCCTTCAAAGGAGCTGCGGTTCGATAAGTGAGGCGATCAGGCGCGTGCCAAACTACCACAGTACCGTGATCGAAGTTGAATTTGACGCGTTTCAAGTAATCACGGACGAATTTTGGAAGTTCGTCTTTTTCCGCCGGTCGTACCTGCTGAAGACCGTGTTGACTAACCTCGGTCACATCAAGCACTGCTTTCATAATGTCGTCGGTCTTCTTGGTTCTGGAATAAACCTCAACTCTAAGAGTCTGATTGATCGACGCGTTCGGTAAACCGAAACCGAACTTTCCGATAAAGTCGGGCTCATCAAAATGAGTGCCACCACCCAGTGTGAGGGCGTACTGAATCATTTTCGGAAGCATGCCGGAGCCATCATCAATAAAGGCAACGGATGTGACCAAATCTCTTCCTTGTTTCGATCTCTTGTGTTCAAACGCGACATGTATTCGCTTGGCGCCGGCTTCCAAGGCGTTGTCAACGATTTCTCGTGCCGCAGCGGCAGTGTCCCTGTACCCATTCTTTCGCTGTGACTCAAGGGCCTGCTTAGAATTGAAGATCGGAAATGCGAACTCCTCTGGTAGGCGGTCAAGGTACTTCTTTTGACGCTCGATCTCACTCAGCAAACGATCTGAAACCATAGTTATCCTCCAGTCATGGCTGCTCGTGGCAGCTTGGTGAATATATTTACTGCGAACACAGTGCGTCGCCTAATTTATCTTCTAATGTCCAACTTCTGTTCCGCAAGTGCAGCATTGATAGAAAATCACGGCGTTAGTCATGGCTGAATGGTTAACCTGACCTTCGCGCCGCCGCGGCTACGTTTCACCGCCCCAAGCTGACATTGACATAGAATGCCGCCAAAAACCGAAAAAGGAGAGGCGAGTCACTTAAGACTATGCCAACAAAAAACTATCCAGTAGTTGCCCTGAATCGTTTCATAGAGGCCACGCGCGATTCGGGGTACAAGACAACCGCTTCAGCAGTGGCAGAGCTAATTGACAATGCCTTTGAAGCAAAGGCCACAAAAGTCGAGGTTTCAATCCTCGAGGCTAACGTAGACGGTACCCGCCAGTTGACAGTAATTGTCAAGGATAATGGCTGCGGAATGCCACCGAGCGTGCTAAGACTGGCATTGCAATTCGGAGGTAGTACCCGGTTTAACAGCCGCGAAGGAGTTGGGCGTTACGGGATGGGTTTACCGAACAGTTCACTGAGCCAAGCACGTCGGCTCGATGTCTATAGCTGGACGAACCCCGCTCGGGTTTATTGGAGCTACTTAGATGTCGATCAAATCGCTGCTGGTAAGTTAACTTCTGTACCGAAGCCAGTGTGCGCGAGGAAAGACGAGCGGCCCTTCATTGACAGTTCAAGCGGGACTGTTGTCCGGTGGTCTCGTTGTGACCGACTCAATCATAAGAAAGCCAAGACTGTCGCTGCAAAACTAGACACTGAACTCGGCCGAACTTTTCGCCGCCAAATCCTAGCCGGGAAATCAATTACCATTAATGGGATAGAGGTTAAGAGCAACGACCCGCTCTTCTTGAACAAAGGTGAAAACTTGGTTGGCGCAACAGCTTATGGTCCACCGCTGCAATACCAGATCGCAATCCCGGTGGCAAGATCGCAAGGTGATAGTTCAGCAGTTACAGTTACATTTTCTGCCCTTCCGGTTGCAAATTGGCATTCTTTCTCAAATGAGGAAAAACGAAGATTTGGAATTTCAAAAGGTGCCGGAGTATCTATTATTCGCGCTGACCGAGAGATTGATCATGGGTGGTTCTTTATGGGAGGGAAGCGGAAGGAAAATTACGACGACTGGTGGCGTTGTGAAGTCCGTTTCGACGCTGCGCTCGACGAACTGTTCGGCGTAACACATAACAAGCAGGGCATTCACCCTACCGATGAACTGCTCAGTATCCTAACGCCTGACATTGAAAGGATCGCTCACGAATTGAACGCAAGTGTCAGGAATGCGTTTACCAACATAAAGGGCAGCGACAATTCAGTCGGCGCACGGGCATTGGTTGAGAGTCGCGATTACTTATTGGAACCACCGACCATTAAAGTTCATTCTATGCCGAGTTGCGGGATAGCTGAAAGCCAGCAATCAAGCAAACATCCGAGTGTTTCTCTCCCAGGCCTTGCGTATCGAATCGAACACAAAGTCCTTAAGGAATTGAGTTTTTATGTGCCAGTGGTCAGCGGGCGCGAGGTCGTGCTGCTGCTGAACGAGGACCACCCATTCTACGAGAGGATCTATGCGCCTATTGCTTGCTCCGCTTGTGCGGACGCAAAAAGTACCCAGCAATATCTGGAAATCCTACTTTTCGCTGCCGCCAGGGCTGAGAGTACAGTCAGAACGAAAGCTGAGCGTGTGTGTGCTGGGTCTCTCAGAGAGTCTTGGAGTAATGTTCTGGCCGCGTTTTTAGGTTAAATTAGCAGCGCTACTCAGTTCATGAAGAATCAATTGGGACAAATGACTCAAAGAGGATGGCTGCACTTGGCACCGCGGCTTGACTCAGATGAACTCGACCTCCGCTTCGTGGAGTTTTGCACTGCCCTGAGTCAAACAACCAAGTCTTCGGATGGCATGTTGTCGAGTCAAGCCCTAAGGCGATTCCGCCGAGAAGTAGCAATAAATAAGGCTCGTCCCTACTCTATGGAAGAGATCAAGTTCCATTTGGCGTGTAGCGTTGTCCTCGATCTTGTGGCTCAAACTTGGAGTCTGAAAGTAACTGAGGACGGTGTTGTTGTTCATTCTCCTATGCAACTTAACAATTCCCCTGTACTGGAAAAGGAGAGAGTAAGAAAGGCACATCTAATCGAACGAGATGCAACACTCGCTAAGCGAACTTTGACTGAGTTTGTCAGAGGAATGGAGCGTCAGCGGCTAACATCCCAAGGTTGGCATTCGATCTTTTCACTCATGCGAGATGGTCAGGAATTAGCAAAACGACTCACTGCGCTAGACCATGCGTGCAATGGAGGCGACTCAGTGTCGCTTGCCTCCGATGTGATTTCACCTTACATCCAATTCGTCGAAGGGGACGCCATCTGCGAGCAAACCGGACTGAAGCTTCGCGATATTTGGCGATATTTCCGCTTGACTTGGGTTAATGAGTACAAATCAGTCCCGGGCCGTTCAGTGATGATTCTAATTCGCGACTCGGCGGCTCCTAACCATCCAATTATTGGCATTGCCGCTTTAGGAAGTTCTGTAGTTCAGCAGCGAGTGCGGGACGAATTGATCGGTTGGGATGCGAGTGGCTTTTCGAACAGGCTCGTAGAAAGACCGTCGGTCAAAATAGCCAAGAGTTTACACTCCGCCTTACAACACCTAATCGATGGAATCTATATCAATGACCTGATTCGCGACGGATTCCTTACGCGAGCGCAGATCAAGCGACCGACTGTCGAGTTAATTGAAACTTTGCGAGTTGAGGGAAAAGCAGCCCGCGCCCGTCACGAACTCAATCCACACGTAGCAGTCCACAAGTCAAACACCGACGATCTTAATGATCCGAAAGTATGCAAGAAAAAAGCTGAAACAAACCTGTTTCGCAGCAAGCGCTGTTTTCAGCTTGCGAAACTTTTGGTGATTAGGAAGACGTTTCAGCAATATGGATTTGACTGTGGCAAACGACGCCAGATGCTTGACGCGATCAAAGCGCCGCAGATTAGGTCGGCCATTGGCCAACTAATCCGCTTGGTCAAAGCTGAACATGTCGGTATCGACATGATGGACATCACGGTATGCGGCGCAGTGGCCCCTTACAACAACGTGCTCGGAGGAAAGTTAGTCTGCATGCTTTTGGGGAGCCCAGAAATCGTCGCCTACTATGCAGATCGTTACGAAAAGAAGCCGAGCATCATCGCGTCATGCATGAAAGGGACTGCTGTCCGTCGGCCTCACCATCTAGTTTTGCTCTGTACTACGAGCCTGTATGGCATTGGATCCAGTCAGTACAACCGAATCAAGATTCCTGCTGAAGCGCTCGGAGGATCTGTTGGCGAAACCTTTGAATACAAAAAGTGGGGTTACAGCGCTGGTTTTGGTTCATTTCACTTCAGCCAGGAGACCATGAACTGGATCAAATTCCTTTTAGGTCGACAAGGCAATAGGCGAGTGAACAGCATTTTTGGTGAGGGCGTTAATCCCCTGATGCGGAAAATCAGAGAAGCATTGGATTTAGTAGGACTTTTAAGTGATGAACTGCTATTGCACGGCAATGAACGAGTCGTCTACGGAATTCCTCTGGCGACCAACTACAAGGAACTCCTTTTGGGATTAACTAAGCGACCGAAATATATTGTGCCTCAATCGGACAGAGAGGAACGCACCAGAATGCTGTTCGCTTATTGGTGCAAACGTTGGCTATTTTCGCGTATCAAGAATTCGGAGATGTTGCAAAAGGTGGCCCAACATACCCTCACTCATCCAATAAGGCACGGTGCCAGAGTCCTTCTGCCTAGTGACGACGAAGGGTCGGGTTATCTCTGGGACGTGTTGGAAGTAGAACAAGCTCATCCTTACTAGAATGCGGCTGACACTAGGACGGGCGGACAATTTGTCGCCAACATTCTGGTCAAGCATGGCGCTACGAAACCTGACTGTCGATCTGTGCGTCTGGTGCCGAGGGCGGGAGTCGAACCCGCAACCCTTTTGGTTAACCTTGAGGTCCGCCAGGCGCAAATACTGGCTTGTAACATTTGGTGAGATTAGGTAGCACACCATCACGGGACCTTCGTATCCGAAGCGAGGGGCCTGCTTCCACTGGCGCAAGCGAGCACCGATGGTTTAAGATGCGTTCAAATTGAGTCTGCTTACCGCTAAATCGCTGGACCAATTATAGCTGTAAGTTATTGATTCTAGCCCGCTTGGCTCAGTGGTAGAGCACTCGCTTCACACGCGAGGGGTCAGTAGTTCGAATCTACTAGCGGGCACCAGGATTTAATTAAACGGGCGATGAGGAATCGCCCGTTTCGTGTTTGACTCGGCTGCGATTTCGTTCCATCTCGGTAGACACGTCCATGAACTCAGCAGAACAAGCAACCGAGAATTTGTTCTCGTATGGAACTCTTCAACTAGAGGACGTTCAACTCGACACGTTTGGTCGCAAACTGGACAGCACGCCGGACGCTCTCCCGGGATACAAACTCGTCACGGTAACAATCACTGACCAAGACTTTGTCGCCAAGAGCGGCAAAGCAGATCATCGCAATCTCCAAT
>DATEIS010000439.1:0-15745 GCA_035278765.1 Pyrinomonadaceae bacterium
GCCTTTACAGTCCCATTCAAACCGTAGCTTTACGTAAGAATTGGATTGATGAGGAATCGCCGTTGTATTAACAAAATCGTCGGGTGGTAAGTAATTTGTAGCTAACCGAAGGTAACAGTCTACAATTCCAGCATAGGCTAAGGCATAATTGGAATCACTCTCGATGGCGTGGTGGAAGTAGCTTATCGCGGTCTCAATGCCCTTTCGGGTATAGCTGCTACATAAGCGGCGGGCTTCGAGATACGCTTCATAAGCTTCAGCGTTCTCTGTATAGCGAGAGGTGACTTTCTTCTCTTCATCGACTGTTAAGGTTAACTTTAGGGCTCGAAGTAGGTTCTGTGTGATGGAGTTTGGGACTTCGAGGGGGTCTTTGCTTTCCGAGTCGAAGGTTTCGCCCCACAGTTGCCAACCTGTTGAGGCTTCGACTAGTTCGACCCCAATTGTCATACCTCTGGGTCTTGTGCTGAGCTTGCCGAACAGGACCACAGTAGCACCTAATTCCTTCGCAGCGTGTTGCGGAATCAGAGGCTTTGTTTTAAGAGCGGAGACGGCGCTTTGCGAGAGGACGTGTACTGTCGATAAGCGGGAGAGGTTATTGATGAGGTTGTCTGTAATGCCGTCCGCCAGATAATCGAAGTCCGGATTTCCGGTTTGGTTAAGGAACGGAAGAACTGCGACTACGTGTTGGTGATTTATTGACGCCGGCGCAGTTGCTTGCGTAGCGTCGGTTGGCTGCTGCCTGGCCTCTTCATCCCTCACAGCCGCAACAAACCTATACCCACGCCGTGGCACAGTCTCTATGTACTTAGGTTCGCCGCGGTCATCGCCCAAGGCTTTCCTAAGGACGAAAATCGTTTGCGACAGGTTTGACTCTTCCACAAACGTGTCCGGCCAGACCTCTTTCAGCAAATCGTCCTTTCTGATGAGCTGGCCGGCATTCGTAACCAGCCTGACGAGGATTTCGGTGGCTTTGGGCCTGAGCGAAATTACTTCACCCGCACGCGTGAGCAGACGATCATTCAAGTCGAGTTGGAATGGTCCAAATTCGAAACGCAGATTATGAGGCATACTGTCCTTGAGAATAAATTAGAGGATCAGGCCCAGTATTCTACTCTAAATTCCTCCGCTCGGTTGGTTAAATCTGATCACCAGTGACGTTGAGAATTAGTTGAGAACTCTTTGAGAATCTTCTAAAGACTTCCGATTATCGAGCGACTTATAGTGCGCCCGTCGTCAACGCCTGTGAGCGTTTGATCCGGCCCAGTTGAATAGAGGGGGCAAACTCAACTGGTAGGGCCTGGTGGGTGCCCGCTGCCGGATTTGGGAACCTCACCCCAGCGACATCCCTGATCTTGCGCCTCATGGCCGCTTCGCCCAGCAAGGTGGGCCTTGGGGCGCAAGGCAGTGGAGAAAACCACAGCATTGACATCATCTTTGTCGAGTACCTTGTTGCACTGGTATCCTCCGTGCTTCGAGATGTCCGACAACAACTTCACACTGAAAGATCGTGTGCGCGCATTCTGGCAGGAGAATCCCTGCGGGACGAAGTTTGCTGATGCGCCACCCGGTTCCCGCAGGTTCTACGAACTCGTCGAAGCGCATCGCTACGATAAAGAGTGGCATATCCCAGCCGCCGCCGGCTTTTCACAATCGAAAAATTTAAACGTCCTTGAAATAGGTTGTGGACTCGGAACGGATGGCGCTCAGTTCGCGAAGGCTGGGGCCATTTACACAGGTATCGATCTCACTGACGCTGCTGTTGATTTAGCACGACGTCGCTTCGAACTGTTTCAACTGTCAGGTACATTCTGTGTCGCTGATGCCGAACGTCTCGACTTTCCCGACAATACCTTCGACATCGTCTACTCCCACGGCGTGCTGCACCACACACCCGACACAGCCGCTGCTGTGCGCGAGATCCGCCGCGTGTTGCGTCCGGGTGGCAAGGCTGTCGTCATGCTCTACCATCGCGACTCGTACAACTATCGCGTGAATATCTCTATGCTGCGTCGCACGGGAGTACAACTGTTGAGATGGAACGCAGGCGTTAAGGTGGTCCACTTATTAACTGGCGAACCGGAAGAAAGTTTGCGGGATCACGCGCAACAACTAAAGAACCAGGCTGAGTATTTAAAGTCAGAAGAATTTCTAAGCAGAAACACTGACGGCGCTGGCAATCCTCTAGCTCGTGTTTATTCTCGTTCCGAAGCACGCGAACTGTTCAAAGATTTTTCGAGTATAGAACTGCGCACCTATTTTCTGAACAAGCGCTGGCTGCCGGTGCTTGGCCCGATTCTGCCTCGTTCACTCGAATCGCAAATGGCCTCGCGCTGGGGCTGGCATTTGTGGATTTATGCTACAAAAGGGCGATGAAAAACTTTCTCGTCACAGGTGGCGCGGGATTTATCGGTTCGCATTTAGTCGACCGACTGCTTGCAACCGGCGTCGAGAAAATCACAGTTGTCGATGACTTCAACGACTTTTATGACCCATCGATCAAGCAGAACAACATACAAGACCATCTAAAAGATTCACGCTACAGCATCCACCAGGTTGACATTCGCGATCGTGACGCACTAAAAAAAATATTCGCTGTAAACAACTTCGACTGCATGGTCCATCTCGCTGCGAGGGCGGGTGTGCGACCATCGCTCTCAGAACCGCAGCTCTACACTGAAACAAACATTAACGGCACACTCAATCTTCTCGAACTAGCGCGACAACACAACATCAAACAGTTTGTCTTCGGTTCGTCGTCATCAGTCTACGGAATCAATGCGAAGGTACCATTCAGTGAAAACGATCCAATTCGCCAACCGATCTCGCCGTATGCTGCAACGAAGGGCGCCGGCGAACTGCTCTGCCACACCTATTCGCATCTATACGGACTGCGCTGCGTGTGCCTGCGCTTTTTTACGGTCTATGGACCACGGCAACGCCCCGATCTCGCGATTCACAAGTTCGCCAAACTGATTAGCGCAGGTAAACCAATTCCGGTCTTTGGCGACGGCACCACCCGTCGTGATTACACTTACGTTGACGACATCATCGACGGCGTCATAGCCGCGATCAATTACGACAAAACAAACTACGAAGTCTTCAATCTCGGCGAATCACGCACGGTCGAACTCAACGAGCTAATATCGCTCCTCGAAAACGAACTTGACGCACACGCGATCATTGATCGCCAACCCCCACAGCCAGGCGACGTGCCGCAAACCTTTGCGGACATCTCGAAAGCGCGCGCCCTGCTCGGCTACGATCCCAAAACGCAGATCGAAGAAGGCCTGCATCGCTTTGTGGAATGGTTTAGGATGAGAGGTTTGTAAAACTGTTCTACAATGCCCGCGATGGGATGCCAGCGTCCCCGCCACAATTAATGGAAATTCTCGACGAACAGGAACAACAACAGGAAGAACAGCCGCGTGCAGTTGCCGGCACGCCCGATATTTCGGTCTTTCTGCCGGTCTTCAACGAAGAACCCAACCTGCTGCCGCTGCATGCAAAACTCGACGAGGCACTTAAAACGCTCGGCCGCTCAGCCGAGATCGTTTACGTAGACGACGGCTCGACCGATGCCAGCATGAGGATCCTGCGAGAGATCGCCGACCTCGATCCGCGCGTGCGCGTCGTGGCACTGCGAAGAAACTATGGTCAAACTGCGGCGATGGCCGCGGGTATCGATGCAGCCCGTGGACAAGTGCTGATTCCGATGGACGCCGATCTTCAGAACGATCCCGCCGACATCGCGCGCTTGCTGCAAAAACTCGACGAGGGTTACGACGTCGTCTCAGGCTGGCGCAAAAACCGGAAAGACAAGATGATCACGCGCAAGATACCTTCGATGCTTGCGAATCGTTTGATCTCGTGGATTGGCGGTGTGCCGCTTCACGATTACGGCTGCTCGCTGAAAGCCTACCGGCGCGAGTCGCTGCAGGACGTTCGCCTGTACGGCGAGATGCATCGCTTCATTCCAATCTACGCCGCGTGGGCGGGAGCTCGCGTTACGGAAATCCCTGTCGAACATCACGCGCGCACGATGGGCAAATCGAAATACGGATTGTCACGCACAATCAAAGTGGTCTTCGATTTGATGACGATCAAGTTTATGGCCTCGTATCAAACGAAACCGATTTACGTCTTTGGCACGTTTGGCATGCTGGCATTTTTGATCTCACTGCTCGGCGGGCTTTACGCGGTCTTTCTCAAGCTCTTTCATAAGGCTGACTTTGTGCAGACGCCTTTGCCGATTCTGAGTATCGTGATGTTTGCCGTTGGAATACAGTTCCTGTTGATGGGACTCCTTGCCGAAATGCTCGTGCGCACGTATCACGAGTCTCAATCGAAAGCGATCTACGCTGTGCGCGAACGCCTCGGTTTTAAGGATCCGGAGTAATAACTCAGAACATGTGCGGAATTACCGGTTGGGCCAATCTCGATTCGCACACGCCTCCTCCTGATGGCGCGGAGGAGTTGCTGCACGCGATGTGTGAGCGAATGGTCCATCGCGGACCCGACTCGGAAGGACTGTTTGTGACAAGCGGCGTAGCTCTCGGAATGCGCCGGCTCGCGATTATCGATCTGGTCAGCGGTGAACAACCGGCATTCAATGAAGACAAGAGCATCTCGGTAATTCTCAACGGTGAGATCTATAACTACCGCGAACTGCGCGCCGATCTCGAAAAGCGTGGCCACTCTTTTCGGAGCGCTTCGGACACCGAAGTGTTGCCGCACCTCTACGAAGAGTACGGCGACGGCATGATCCAGAAGCTGAACGGCATGTTCGCGTTTGCGTTGTGGGACAGCCGTAGACGCCGTTTGCTCATCGCGCGCGATCGCTTCGGTGAGAAACCGTTGTACTGGGGCGTGTTTGACGACACGTTACTCTTTGCTTCAGAGCCGAAAGTCCTACTCGCGCACCCATCAGTAAAACCAGCACTCAATCTCCAGGCTTTACGACAGTATCTCTCGTACGACTACGTACCGGCGCCGCTTTCGATCTACGAAGGGATCAATAAACTGCCCGCGGCTCA
This sequence comes from Pyrinomonadaceae bacterium, assembly GCA_035278765.1. GTDB lineage: Bacteria > Acidobacteriota > Blastocatellia > Pyrinomonadales > Pyrinomonadaceae > PSRF01. Next base: position 5,034 of record DATEIS010000439.1, read on the forward strand.
CAAGCTCACGCTCGTCGATGGACGTGTCGAAGTCGAGCGATACTGGCGACTCAGTTATAAGACTTCCGAGCCTGTACCTTCAGAGGAAGACGCTGCGGAACAATTGCGCGAGTTGATGGCTGACGCTGTGCGTATGCGACTGGTTTCTGACGTGCCGTTGGGCGTGCTTTTATCAGGCGGAGTTGATTCATCGAGCGTTGCCGCGCTTGCAGTCGCAGCATCTCCAGAAGCGGTGAAGACTTTTTCGATCTCGTTTGCTGAAGTGTCGTTTGACGAATCCGCTTATGCTCGTGGTGTGGCGAAGTTTCTCGGCACGGATCATCACGAAGAACGTTTGAGCGCAAACCTGGCAGCGAACCTCGTGAGCGAGATCGGCGCCTGGATGGACGAGCCGTTTAGCGATCCATCATTAGTGCCGACTTATCTCTTATCGCGCTTCACACGCAAACACGTGACGGTCGCGCTTGGCGGTGACGGTGGTGATGAACTCTTTGCGGGCTATCCGACGTACGCCGGCCTGCGCTGGGCCGAAATTTACAAGCGTGTTCCGTCCTCATTGCGCGCCGCGATTATCGAACCACTGGTAAAAATGTTGCCGGTCAAGACGAAGAATCTGTCGTTTGATTACAAGGCAATGCGGTTCGTCACGGGCGCAAAATATGACGCCGTTGCGCGACATCACGTTTGGTTCGGATCTTTTACTCCTGATGAGCAAGAAGAACTGTTAACACGCGACGTCCTGTCGACAACTGATGGTGAGATCTACGCACACGCGCGTGAGATTGCGGAAGAATGTGACAATGAGGATCTCGTGACGCGTATGCAGAGCGTCGACACGCGTCTATATCTCGCGGAAGACATTCTCACCAAAGTCGATCGCGCAAGCATGGCGGTATCACTCGAAGTGCGTGCTCCGTTTCTCGATCCGCGCGTCGCAGAATTTGCCGCGTCACTGCCGTGCAATTACAAGCTGCGTGGTCACAAAACGAAATACATTTTGAAGAAGGCAGTCGAAGAAATGCTGCCGCCATTTGTGACGCGTCGCGGCAAGAAAGGCTTTGGCGTTCCCGTCGCTGAATGGTTGAAGGAGAAGCTGCGGCCGCTCGCGAGGGACCTGTTATCGCCTGAACGTGTTCGACGTGCAGGCGTTTTTAATGCTGACTACATCGCGCGTTTGCAGGACGAACACGAACGCGGTGTTGCAAACCATCGCAAGTTGCTTTGGACGCTGTTAATGTTCGAGCTCTGGCACGAAAGCTTTATCGAAACCCCACGCCGTATTGAGACGTCTGTAGCAAGCAGAGAAGGCTGATCGATCAGGAAAGTGAACGACGAATCAAATCGGTCTCTCTTTCAAACCGCCTACGACGAACTCTACTCCTGGTGCCGGCAACACGACTTTGCCGGACACGATCCATTCGATGCGCTGAATAGTCGTCTCTTCCAGGCGACGCCCCTGGCCCAATCCCGTAACGCGCGGTTTATCTGGACGCAGCTCGTTAAAAGATCGCCTGCTGATGTCCGTGCGCTCGCACGTGTTCCTGCGGAGCGGAATGCAAAGGGAATAGCGTTGTTTGCGCTCGCGCAAATCGCGAATTACCGGCGGGAAAAAACCAAAGCGGCGGGCGTTCAAGAATTTTTGTCGTGGCTGATGGCGATGCGGGTCGACGGCTACAGCGGAGCGGCGTGGGGATATAACTTCGATTGGCAGAGCCGGAACTTTTTTGCGTCGCATGATACGCCCACGATAGTGCCGACAGCGTTTGCGGCGCGCGCGTTAATTGAGGGGCGGGATCTAAGCGATGAATATCTGAAAGCGGCGAGGAGCGTTTGTGATTTTATATTGAAAGATTTGCCGCGGAGTGTTGAGACGGAGAGCGAAGTTTGTTTTAGTTATGCGCCGCAGAGCGATACGAAAATTTTTAACGCGAGTTTGTTAGCTGCCGAGGTGCTTGCGTGTGTTGGACAGTTGACGGGTGAAACTGAACTACTGAAACTCGCAGAACGAGCGACTCGATACGTCGTCAACAATCAACAGCCCGATGGGTCTTGGTCGTACGGCACGAATCCGAAACAGGCGTGGAAAGATAATTTCCATACTGCTTACATTCTGTTTTCGTTGAAACGCATCATTGACGTTTCTTCGGCGAAAGAAGAATTCCAGCCAGCCCTGGAGCGCGGCTATCATTTCTGGAAAACCAACTTCTTCCTTGCGGAGGGGTGGCCGAAATACTACGATGACGATCCCTATCCGGTGGATACGCACGCCGCAGCAAGCGCAATTGTGACGTTCCTCGAGTGTCGTGATCTCGATCCCGACGCATCGAGGCTGGCCCAGCATGTTGCTAATTGGACTATTCGAAATCTGCGCGATAGTAGAGGATTCTTTTATTATCAAAAGCGACGTTTCTACACGGTTCGGAAACCCTATATGCGCTGGACACAAGCGTGGATGCTTTACGCGCTGTCGCGTTTGCTCGAAGAGCTAAACTGAATGATCAAAGTTGGTGTAATCGGATACGGATACTGGGGACCCAACCTCGTGCGAAACTTTATGAGCGCGCCCGGTTCGGTGGTGACGCGCGTCTGCGATCTGCGTGAAGAGCGCCTGTCGTCGTTAGAGAAATTCTATCCGGGACTGAAAACGTGCACCGACTCAACAGAACTGATCAACGATCCACAGATTGATGCAGTGGTTATTGCCACGCCCGTGTCGTCGCACTTTGATCTCGCGTTGGCAGCTTTGCAAGCCGGTAAACACGTGCTCGTGGAAAAACCACTTGCCTCCAGATCCGATCAAGCGCGTAAATTGGTTGACGAAGCCGCGGCACGAAAGCTCGTGCTGCTGGTGGACCACACGTTCGTCTACACGCCTGCAGTAAGAAAGATTCGCGAACTGATCACTTCAGGCGCGCTTGGTCAGATCTATTACTACGACGCCGTGCGCGTTAACCTCGGTCTCTTTCAACACGACGTAAACGTGATCTGGGATCTTGCGATACACGATCTCTCGATTATGGACTGTGTTCTACCTGACAAACCGGTAGCAATCTCCGCGACTGGAATCAGTCACGTACCAGGCCAACCTGAAAACGTCGCCTACATCACGCTCTTTTTCCCAAGCGCGCAGATTGCACACGTGCATGTCAACTGGCTGACGCCCGTAAAAGTTCGTCACACACTCATCGGCGGCAGTGAGAAGATGATCCTCTACGACGATCTCGAGCCGAGCGAGAAGCTCAAGATTTACGACAAAGGCATCAGTGTTGCGCCCGGTCCAGAAGACGTCTACAAGATGTTAGTGAGTTATCGACTGGGCGACATGTGGGCGCCGCAGCTCGATCACACCGAAGCGTTACAGATCGAAGCGCGCCACTTTATTGATTGCATCGAGACGAACAGGCAACCGGAGACTGACGGCGCAGCAGGACTGCGGATGGTGAACATGATTGAGGCAGCGGAAACCTCACTTCGCGATCGCGGTCGACTTGTTGAGATCCAGTGGTGAATCCACAGATTACGCAGATTAAGAAAATGCGTCTTTGGATCGATCTTGCAAACTCTCCTCACGTTCCATTTTTCAAAGCGCTCGCGAACCGGTTTCTCGCCCAGGGTCATGAGATTGAGACCACTGCCAGAGAGCTTGGGGAAACAATTCCGCTGGCGCGCGCGGCCGGTTTCACGCCCCAAGTTGTCGGTGCTCATGCGGGTCGCGATGTGTGGAAGAAAGCGGGAACTTTGATGAGTCGCGCCTGGGTGCTTGCCGGCTGGGCACGCAAACGCAAGTTCGACCTGGCGATCAGTCACAATTCGTATTCACAAATACTGGCGGCACGCGCGTTGGGCCTAAAGACCATCACGCTGATGGATTACGAGCATCAACCAGCGAACCATCTCGGCTTTCGTCTCGCTTCTCGCATCATCGTTCCTGCCAGTTTCCCAACGGAGCGTTTGCGTGCGTTTGGTGCGCGGGTGAGTAAGGTCCGCCGGTATTATGGAACGAAGGAAGACGTTTACCTGGCCGACTTTCAGGCTGACCCATCGTTTGGTGCGCAGTTGTGTGAGCTTGGCGTCAACCCGGATAATACGCTGGTCCTGATGCGGCCACCGGCGCACGACGCGCTGTATCATCGTTTTCAGAACACGCTCTTTGACGAAGCGCTGCGGATGATGTTGGCGAACGAGAGTGTGCAGGTAATACTGCTCCCCAGAAATGAAGCGCAACGAGCGGCATATGCGCGAGACCGGTTGATCATTCCCGCAACGCCCTTGGATGGCGCAAACCTGATCGCGGCGAGCGATTTAGTGATCAGCGCTGGTGGAACAATTAATCGTGAAGCAGCGGCGCTCGGGGTGCCTGCGGCGAGTCTGTATGCTGGTCAGTGGGCGGCCGTCGATGAAGAGCTAGTCAAAGAGGGAAGGTTGCGAAGAATTGCCAAATTTGAGGATCTGCGTGGCCTGTCGGTAGATAAGAAGCAACGTGCAAAGCCTCGAGGATCAGTCGGGGTCATTGATGAAGTTGCGCGACTCATACTTGAATGAGAGCAGAGCGAACTAAGCAAACGATGATCGATGCCAGTGTGGTGCGCGTTCCGGGACGCGCGCCGCGTTGGATCGTGCCTACGGTCAAAGTCTCGCTCGTCATCGCCGATGCCTTAGCTGCCGCAGTTTCATTCATGTTTGCGTTCTACACACGCGAGGGTGTTGCGGTCTTCGCTGACCGAGGTTTTGCATGGAGTGAGGGCTTTGCGCCTTACGGGGCATTGCTGGTGTTTATAGTTTGCATACGGTTGTTGAGTTTTCGTTACTGCGATCTGTATCGCGTTCGCGGGGAGTTCTCATTTTTTGACGACGGTGTACGCATCTTCAAGGCTACCGCAATCGGTTCGCTGCTGATTGTCGCGGCAGCGTTTCTGTATCGCGGTGGATTTGAGTTTCGTGCTTTCTCGTATGCACGAAGTGTTTTTGTCGCAGACTTTCTCTTCGTGCTGATTATCGTCGGCGCGTTGCGACTCTTCATGCGCGCGGTGCAGACGTTTGTACGGAGCCGTCAGATCAACTTGATTCCCACGCTCGTCGTCGGGCGCGGCCCGGAGGCATCCTTATTTATAAGAGAGATGCGCGAGCGTTCATCGCTCGGTTATCGTGTGATCGGAGTTGTTGATACGAAAAGTATCGATGGTCAGTTGACGTATGAAGACGTACCGGTAATCGGCACGCTGGAATCGCTGCCTGAAGTTATTCGCGATTCTGGCGCAAACGAAGTGATCATCGCCGATGCAGACGTGAATGCGGATACATTGTTTGAAGTGATGATACGTTGCGGGCGAAGACGCGGCGTTGAGTTTCGCATCGCTCCGAGCCTCTTCAACTGCCTGCCACGCAAGACTGAGATCGACCAAATCGGTGTGTTGCCGATGATTCGTCTCTTTCGCGAGCCGCTTTCGAATAGCGCGCGCATTTTGAAGCGCACTTTCGATCTGATCGTCTCAGCCCTTGCGATTGTGTTGCTCTTGCCGTTGTGGTTGTTGATAGCGTTGCTCATCAAGTTGGATTCAAAGGGGCCGGTGTTTTATACGCAGGAACGCGTGGGCATGGATGGGCGTCTGTTTCTGCTCTACAAGTTTCGCACGATGAACGCCGGAGCTGATTCGCAACTCCACCGTGAATATCAGAAGGCGTTTATTGCCGGTCGTGCGGAGGCGAATCTCGGCAACGACTCAAAACCAACTTACAAGCTGCTGAGCGACCCCCGAATCACTCGAATTGGAAAGTTTCTGCGGCGTACGAGTCTCGATGAAGTGCCGCAGGTTTTGAATGTTCTGTTGGGTGATATGAGCGTGGTTGGGCCGAGGCCGCCGATACCTTACGAAGTCGAAGCGTATGAGCTATGGCATCGGAAACGGCTCGACATGAAACCCGGCGTGACGGGGCTCTGGCAAGTATCGGGAAGAAACCGATTGCCGTTTGAGGAGATGGTGCGACTCGACCTTTTTTACATTGAGAACTGGTCGTTTCTACTCGATCTAAAGATCATTCTCCGAACTGGTTTCGTAATGATCGGTCGCGAGGGGTTTTAGTTCGACGGAGGGGCGGCCCTCCGTGGCCGCCCTCGATTTATTGTGCGAGGCCAGCAAGGGCGATCTCCAATAGGAGGATCTTTTTGATTCCTTTGTAGAGTGGTTCGATTTCGCAGTTTTCCGTTAGAGCGTGTGAGTCGCTGCATGGGCCAGCGCCGGTTGAAATCGAAGTGATGCCTTGCAGAAGCGCGGCGCTGGAGTTGTTAGAGCCGGCATTTCCGATTGGCGGATCAAATCCCATCGCACGATGCACCGCTTCCGAGATCTTCACAAGCTGTGATTCGCGATTGCCGGGGAGCACTGCCGCCGGCGACGAGGAGATCACATCAGTCTTCACCGTCACTCCCGCTCGCTTAGCTTCCTCATCTAGAATCGTCGCAATCTTCTTTTCCAGATCTGCAATTACATCGTTACTCGTTGAACGCAGGTCAACCGTAAACCACGCGTCCGACGCTTTAGCATTGACCACTTCCGATCCGCCCAGCATCCCGATATTCAAATTCGATGACGGACTCGTCGGCACCTTCAATTCGTAAATGCGTGCAATAGCGCGTGCCAGCGGTAGCGTGGCGGAATACGGAGGCGTGCGCGAACGCGTGTGTCCGCCTGGTCCAATAAAGTGATGACGATACCAGTTGATTCCGATCCCGGCGTATGTAAAACCTTCGTAACCACCGTCAAGTGCGATGTAGTAATCAACCTTGCCTTTGTTTTCTTTCGTATACTGCTTGGCGCCGGTCATGTTGGCTTCTTCGTCTGTAGTGAACAGAAAGACGAGATCGCCTTTGGTTTTGATCTTGGCGGCATCGAGTGCGCGTATCGTCGCCAGCAGCGCTTCAATGTTGCGTGTGTCGTCACCAACGCCGGGCGCATAGACGCGGCCATCGCGAACAGTTGCCTTGATCTTTAGTCCGGGTTGAAAGACTGTATCCATGTGCGCGTCGAAAACGGTGACTGGACCACCACCCGTTCCTCTGCGTGTCGCGATCAGATTGCCGACGGAGTCGTAACGGATCTCGAGCTTGTGCTTACGAAGAAGGCTTTCGATGTATTTGGCGCGTTCCTGTTCCTGTTTTGAAGGCGCATTGATTTCAGTGATCGCGATCCACTCGCGAAGAATCGCGTCCTTGTTTTTGTCGATGTGATCGAACGCGGCTTGTACACGCGGGTCGTTCTGGATGCCGGTTACGTAATCAGTCGGAGATTGTGATTGCGCGAGGGCAGTTGGGGACAGGATTAAAAAGATGTACAGGATTGACAGGATAAAGCGCATTAGAAAAATTGCCCTTGATGAGATGGATTAGTAGACCAGTGCCATTCTAATATGCCGTCTATGCAGATTTCGACCTGGCTTGAACGAGCTGTCGTTGGCTGTCTGTTTCTCATCGCCATTTTCGCACCGCATTCAATTGCAGTTACGCAGGCGGCGTGGCTGCTGGGAATGATTCTCTGGGTAGCGCGTCTGGCAATCTATCCCCGTCCGTCGCTGCTCCGCTCGCCGGTTGACTACGCGTTGCTCGGATTCTTTATCCTCAGCGGCATCTCTTCGATTTTTTCCTACAGCCCAGTCACGTCGATTGGCAAGATGCGCGCGGCGAGTCTGTTTACGATCGTCTATCTAGTGTCGCAGAACGTACGCTCGCTACGTTTGCTGCGACTGCTCGCGCTGACTTTGATCGGATCGTGCATGATCAATGTTTTGTTGACTGCGGGACAACTCGCAATTGGCAAGGGTGTGAAGGTAGAAGGTGTCGCGGCAGGTAGTCCTCTAACTAAAGCTGTCTTTCGCACGAGGACAGTCACACAACCGGCGCCCATTGTTAACGGCGACACGATTTGGGAGATTGACGGACAACCAGTTGGAAGTCCCGAAGAATTAGCCGCAGCGCTCGCTTCCGGAACTCCGACTGCCAAAGTCAGGATCTACCGCGTCGAGTGGACGCCTGAGCTCGAAATACCGCGCGGACAGTTGCTCCCGGGGAACAATGTTTTGGATCAACTAGGCATTAGCGGTTGGTCGCGTGGACGCGATTGGCGCGCTACCGGGTTTTACAATCACTGGGTTACTTATTCCGAAGTGCTGCAACTGATCGCCTCACTCGCCCTCGGCATATTTCTGGCTCTGAAGCAAAAGAGAAGTTTGACCGGCGTGTTGCTCGTACTCGCAGTGATCGGGCTTGTCTTTGCACTTGGCATGACAGTCACACGCGCTTCGTGGATCGGTTTTGCAGTTTCTGTAGCGGCGATGCTGGCGTTATCTGCATCACGTCGCACGATTCTGATTGTCGGCGCGTGTGCAATTCCGCTCGTGCTGGCGAGTGTTGTGCTACTACAACAGAAACGCAGCATCGGTTTCTTCGACAAGAAAGATCAATCAACAAGCTGGCGTGAAATGGTTTGGCGAGAAGGATCTCAACTGCTCTTTAGTAATCCGCGGCACGTCGTGGTTGGAGTTGGTATGGATTCGATCAAAGGTCACTGGCGTGAATGGGGGTTGTTTGATAACGGTCGCCAACCGATCGGTCACATGCACTCAAATCTGCTTCAAATCGCGCTCGAGCGTGGTCTGCCCGCGTTGATTGTTTGGCTGATACTAATCGGTGTTTATCTTCGAATGCTTTGGCGCATTACTCGTCGTGAAGGCATTGATGAGAACGCGCGCGGCGTCGCACTCGGTGCGTTAGGCGGCGTACTCGGGTTCTTTACGAGTGGACTGGTCCATTACAACTGGGGCGACTCTGAAGTAATCACCGTCTTCTATCTCATCATGGGGTTGTGTTTGGTAGTTGAAAGAACCAATCAACGTCTGACGGATTCAAGCGTCAGCGGTTAAAGGGTGTTGGTAACGTTCGATATCGTCCGCGTCGTATGAGCCAGTGTGAGAACAGCTCGAACACTCAACGACGTACGTGGCTTTGATCCTTGCCTGACCGCGCGAAAGGTCAGGAAAAAGAATTTCCTTTTCCTTGCAGTGCTCGCAAGTGAAACGGAGATACCATTGGCCGGGGGTAAGGGTGCGCATGCTTTTCGATCCTCGATTTCTACTTCAGACAACGGGCGAGAGGAACGGGGCTTCAGATGTGCCTGCACTTATAAGGCGAGACGGGAGCTCAGGTCAAGAAAAATATAGGGCCAATTGAACTTAGGACCTATTTTCGCTTGCCTCCAACAGAAACAATTTTTTGGATCAGCTTTGGATCATCCGGCAGCAGCCCGGATTTCGGCAATCTCGGAGTCAACGTGATCCAGTTTCGGTCCATTGCAAACACACGACGGAACAGCGACAGCGATTCATCCACACGGCCCATGTTGACGAGCGCAACTGCGTGCCAGTAGATCATCTCCGCGTTGTTCGGCACGAGCTTTTCCGCTGCTCCGTACTCCCGCAGTGCTCCTTCGTTGTCTTTCTTCTCAACTGCGAGGTCACCAGCATTCATGTGGTTGTAGGCGCGTTGCAACTTCACAAGACGGCGAAGCTCTAATAACGGTTGCGGGCTATCATCTACGCGTAGATCAAAGGTCCGATCCTTCCAAGCCTGACCAGTCGGCTTTCCAGTGACGACGATCATCGCTGCTGATTGACGCCCACGGATATCACCACCCGCTGCCTGCGCCGCGTCGAGCGCCGCGAGCATGCGATCTGCAAGGTCGCCTTTTGTGTTTTCGAATGCGCGTGCCATTGCGGGCCAAACCTTGTCGTTGAGCATTAGATTGGCTTGCACCGAAAAGTTCTTCCCGACAATGTGTCCTGCTGCCTGAATATCATTCTTCCCGGTCCATGCCTCTACACGACCTTGCGCATCGATCATCGCCACTTGCCTGACTTCTCGCGCTTCATCTTTCCCGAGCAATTCCTTCAACGTGTCAGGAGCGCTCTTTCCGGCGCGCATCAAGTCGAGGCCGTTCTTGCCATAACTCGGATCAACAAACGACTGCGTCGCCACCGCGCCGACTCCCGCTTCAGCCCAGGCTACGATTGGACCAACCGAAAACCAGTGTGACTGCACCGCAACTCCCAACTCACCAGTCACCGGATCACGTGCCACGATCGAAAACGTATGAACCGGTCGAACCGGAATCACCGGATCCTGAGAAGCAACCTGCGCCACGTTTGGGAGACAGAAAACAAGCAACAGAAGAACGAAGAAGGCTGCACGCATATTCAACACCTCATCACGAGACAAACGGATAGAACGGCGTGTTACGAAAGACCCAAAACGAAACTACGATTACAAACAGCCCATATATATATGACGCAGGCAGTGTATTACGTCGCGGCGTCTCACCACGCATTACCACAACGCTATAACGAAACAACGCATACAACAGAAAAGGAATTGCCAACAGAAAAAGTGGATTGAGCATGAACGCCGCAACGAAGTGACCGTGAAGAATCTGGTGCATCGCTCGAGTCGAGCCACAACCCGGACAAGTCAATCCCGTAAGCGCGCGAAACAAGCAGGGCGGAAAGAATCCAGTCTTACCGGGTTCAAACAAGAACAAGTAAACAGATCCGGCGAACAACAACAACCAGATTGCGATGACGGTCGAGCGCCGATACATCAGCTCAGAACTCATGAAGCGATTATGCTGCGTGGGTCACCGGATTAAAAGTGAGGCGGAGTCTAACGA
>DATEIS010000440.1:0-95061 GCA_035278765.1 Pyrinomonadaceae bacterium
AGGTGTTCCAAATCGAGCGCCGCTTGTTTCAGGCGGTTTCAAGCGCGTCAGCAAGCGACGGCCATGCCGAATTTGTGGCAAACCCACTTACTGCGGCTTTTCAACCGACGAACGCGTTTCCATCTGTATGCGCGTAAGCACCGGCTCCCGTGGACCATCCCGCAACGGTGGAAACATACATGTTCATTGCGACATTCCATTCACTGGCAGTCGACAAGAGGTTGTCGCTAACCCTACATCAATTCCTTTGGCTCCGTTGGAAATTAGAGACGCTGTGTTTCGTGAATTAATGAGGATTTCTCCCGCTTCTAATTACCGAGAGGAACTTCTCACTGGCCCAGGTGGTCTAATGTCGCGAGGACTGCTCGAAGAGCACGCACTCAACTACGGTGCGCTGCCACCGACAAAACGTCAACGTGCAACACTCGCGAATATCTTAAGAGGCTTTGTGCGAAAACACTTTCACGATCACGCAAAGCTTTATTCCGGTGGAGTAATCGGCATACCGGGTTTTTGGCAGGAGGCTTCTGGATTGGTCCATCTCTGGAAGCCACGCGACTATCTCATGCCAATGCTTGTAATACCCTACAAGGATGCAAACGGGCTTATCCAAACCTGTCAGATCAGACTGCACGCAAACGATCTCTCTGCTGACGAAAAAAGATACCGCTGGCTGTCATCGCCGCTAGAGCGGCGTGGTACTAGTTCCGGAACACCAATACACTTTACCTTTGCGCCCCAGAGGCTTTCCGCCGGCGAAACAGTAGTAATCACAGAGGGCGCTCTAAAGGCTGATACCCTGGTACGGTTTAGGCCAAAAGCCCGCGTGATCGCTACGAGCGGGGTAAGCTGTTCACATAGTGAGATCGTCGAAGCCGCCCGACCATATAACGCACTAATTGCTTTTGACGCAGATTATAGAATCAATCCTGCCGTGTGTCGGCAGCTCGCCCGATTGATCGTCCAACGCCACAAAGATTCCAGAGAGCACGGACTGCCTGTTTCAACCAAAATTCTCTTTTGGAATGGACCAAAGGGAATCGATGACGCATTGCGGGCGAATATGAAACTAAGCGCGCTGACGGTCTCACAATGGTATGACACGCTCGAGAATGAACCTCTCGAAGAAGTAAACCGATTCTGGAAGGAGGCGGGTTTCAAATTTTAAGGAATAGCCTTACCAGAGCAACTGCAAGCGTTAACCTGCATTCTGCTTTCCCTCAACCGGCATATCTCAACACAACCAATAAGAAAAAGAGGCGGTTAACGAGTAGGTGATTCACTAAGGATCTCCAAAAGGAAACTGTCGTAATGAGATTTTTACTTGGCGTCCTCGTTGGTTACACCGTACGAGGCAAACAGAAACTGCTTATCAGATTTCTTGTGACGCTGGCGCTGGTTGTGTACGTCGTTATACCGGCACTTGCGCTTTTGGGGTTGAGTATTGACGTCCACCGTGAGCGCCGGTCTAGACCAGCCCAAACCAAGGTGCCAGTAATCAAAGGCCTGAGCTATGAAGATGCCGAGAGGAAGCTTCATGCCGCTAACTTGAAGATTCGACTATTGGCGACACGTCACGATCCGGCCCTTCAACCCGGATTGATTATCGACCAAACTCCCGCACCTGGAGAGGAAGTAGCTGTCAGCTACTCGGTTGGGGTCACCCTCAGCAAAAAGGATTTCGCTGGCCCTGGTCCATAGAGGCAAGCTAGTGCATTGGACCAGATAAGGCACACGCTGCGTTTCTTGGCGTATCCAGCCTCCCTGTCTCTCAATAGGGCGCGACACTGCAATCGTTTTGTCCAGAGACACGGAGGCTTCACGTAATCATTTCCTCCGAGGTTGCTAACATGAAAAATGTTTTCTCTCTTCGCAAGCGTTCATTCCTCTCGCCTGTCTCAACCGGTTTCACATCACATATCCTCGCTGAGGTTGAATCCTCCAATGAGGGCGAATACAGGTGGGGCCACAACATGCTTACCATTGCCGATTGTAGGCGCAGAGTCCAGATTGAATTCTTTTTGGGCACTAAGCGAGAGCGCCGTCGATCGCTGGCTAAGATCAATTTGCTCATTGCCATTCTCACGCGCTTTCGTGACGTGCTCACAAAAGAGATCGCGTTAATCGAAAAAGCCAAAGCCAAATAGATACCTGGAAACAATCGCGGGCCAACTTGCAGCCAAGCTACTCAACTCAGGTGATGGTTGGAAGCGAGTTGGACCGCGATGTCATCGAGTCAACTGTTCTGCTGGAGAAGAAAGAGGACAACTATGCCAACGACTAAACATGAACTGCTCGATTGGTTAATGGATGTGCCAGAAGATGCCGAAATAGGAACCGACGGAGCGGGACTAGCCTTGCTCGCGATTCTTGGCACCAACGTTCAACTGTTAGAGATCGGTCACATTCCCAATGCGGACGAACTCTATGCTGAGGCGATCAATCAGGCAATGTTGGAACGACTACGGCGGATTGATGCAGCAGGTGGAGAAACGGAGACAGCAATAATAATAGTGACATTTCAAGGTTACATATCAGGTATTCCGAGGCTGTTCTCTACAGACTTCAATACGGCGTTTATATTCGCGAACAGAGAACAGGCGGAAGCCTTTATCACAGAGTTTGCAGACGAACTTCACAATCCGCAGATCCTCGATTATCGGTAATGCTACAACTAGATAATTTGCCTTGAATTTCCTTTTTGGTACGCCGCCAGTACGCGCCAGTCATTCGCACAAATCAACCTCTTTCACCGAAAGCTAAAACTATGGGACACTCGCGACCCCGTCCGAAACATCTGGCCAAGAAGCTCCTGCAAATCCGGCTCAGCTTAGGAATATCTCAAGGAGAGCTGGTCAGACAACTTGGTGTTCAAGCTCTGATCGACCATACGACGATTTCCAAGTACGAACTCAACAAGAACGAACCGCCGCTCGCGATCCTGCTCGCCTATGCTCGCTTCGCAGAAATTCCCGTCGAACGAATCATTGATGACGAACTCGAACTAACAAATTGAATTCCGCAAGAGCACTGCGATCATTTCTAACAGCTATAAACTTACCAAACAGCAGTCGTCGCTAGTCGATGATGAACTCTCCAATGAAACGCGGCGGATTCGGCTTCTTAGTCCGCTACGACGTTCCTGTTCAAACTGGAGTGATCATCTCACAAACGCCTCAGACTGGGAGTTCCTGGATCACGGACCGTTGTAGAAGTGGACAATTAGCAAAGGCGCATCAATCAGGCGCAAATCGCGCCTTGACCTTCACTCTTATGCCTTGGACGTCCGAACAGGTGAATGTCTCTGATGGTAACTACACGTGCAAGGTTTTTGTGGATCTGCCCCTTTTTGCCCTACCTCAATGGGAGGTACGCTTCGATCAGCTCTTATTGGTTAGTGTTCTTTGCTTGACTTTTGCTTATCATACCAAAAGCGAGGAGCGCGTAATTCTGACGCTCATCATCTTCGATCTCACATCTTTCTGCGGGTTTATCATCGTGAACACTTTTGGTCAGCATCAGGTGATTTTTCTAAAAATTTTCGTCTTTGACTGTAAGGTTTTACGATCCTGAGGCAATTAAGTATGTAAGGACTTCGGGGAGCAACCTTGACTAGTCAAGAAGAACAGCCAAAGAACTCTTCGCCGGCTGGTTACAACCAGAACCAAGACGTGCTCAGGACAGCAATTGAGCGCGAATGGCCACACTTACTCACCGGCGTCCGGATCTTCGTCAGTAGGTTTGGCCTCGTCACCGGCGGTGCGACCCTTGAAGACACTGCTCGCGAGATTCTTCATGACACCATTGCCACGGGGCTCGCCAAAAGCGCCAAGTATAACAACCAACAGGAACCGCTGCCTTGGCTATTAGGAATTGCTATTAATCATATTCGGCACCGTTGTAGAGCCGTTCGTATCAATTCGGGAGTGGTTGCAATCGCTGACGTAAGACTCCCTTCAATGACTCCTGACACGGGCTCAACGCCTTTGTCGAGTGATGAGATGTTTGACCTGCTGATGAGATCAGCTAGGGCTAACTTTAGGTCAAACCGGCTTAATGCCAACGAGCTTCTATCACTCGTAAAAGAAGAAGACAGGAAGATACTCCATCTCGCTTTTATTGAGGGTTTACGCGGCAAAACGCTGGCGGCTCACCTTGGTATCAGCGAAGGAGCAGCATTAACTAGAACAAGCCGGGCCATAGCGCGACTTCGAGAAGCCTATTTTGAAGCCTCAGAGGAAACAGGGAAGAAGTAATATGAATCGTCCAAATGATCACGAACGAGCCGTGCTTCGCGAGAAGGCGATTTACCGCTACGTGGAGGCTTTGGATAGAGCGGAGTTGGAAATTGTTGCGGAGGTGATAGCTCTCGCTATCGATGATCCTGAATTGAGTCAAGCGATCATTGAAATAAATTCGGCTTTTCAGCAGGAAATGCAACTGACGCCACTGTCAGCAGATGCTGAGATCGTGCGAACTCTAATACACGAACATCTAGGTAGTGGTGAACTGGCTCACACCGAGAATCTGCCCTTAACGGTTGGTGAAGTGGCAGCAAAGTTAAAATCAGACCGGCGCGTGCCCTTCACTGAAGAAAGAGTCAACGATCTTCTCTTGAATAATCAACAACCGTTACCGGCTTTATTGAGTTTTGAAGCTACAAAGCAAATAGGAAGAGATCTTGGGATTGAGGCAAGTGATCGATTCTGGCGTGCTTTTCGAGATGCAGCGATAACTCTGAGTATGGGTCGCGGTCGCGAATCGCAACTACTTGCTGCACGCATTCAACGGGAAGGTAGAAAGTCAATCGGCACGCAGCGCAAAACGCATTTCACAGGTAAGACTGACGACGAGCAGTAGATGACTCCCGGCTATCGAGACTCGGAAATAGCAAAGACAGTACATCGGGTCTATGCTAACGCTGGACTCGCAGCCGAAGAATCTATTCCTCGCATCGCACCACTTAACACCTTCATAGAGTCCTATCCAATCAGATCAACGGAAATTCCCAACCTTAGTTATGAGAGCGCCATTCTTTTTCTCGCAAGGGAAACGGGACAAACGATGCCGCGGACTGCAATAGATGGAAGTTTGGCAGGATTTCTTTACGCCTATGAATATCGCGCCTTCCTGTATGGTTGCATCCTCGTTGAAGCGAACGATAGCATCGCTCGCCGCCGTTTCTCAGCGGCCCACGAGTTGGGCCACTACTTGCTGCATTTCTTACCTTTACTCGAGCAGGACCATCGTCTCTCATCGGATGCGCTTGTGCTAAGCGAAGGTCTGAGTTATAGCGGTTCTGCCGAAGAAGAAGTGAATATTCCTTTCGGCCAACCTCAAATCGAGCATTACTCAAGTCCCGAACAGCGCGAGTTCTCATTCGACATTCAACAGATGGAGCGTGAAGCGAATCAGTTCGCTGCCGAGCTTCTCATGCCTGCTGCCAGTTGTCGCGCACTGATTGAAGAATTCAGTCCTCGTTACAGTAACCGGTTGCGAGTTTTAACGCGGCGATTGGCGACGGAGTTCCTGGTAAGTCCAGAGGCAATGGGATGGCGGTTGATGAGCCTGGGCCTATTAGAAGATTCTGCTACGTGGAAACGTGAGGGCTGAAGAGATCGAGAGATGACGATTGAATTCTTACGAGATTACGGCGGATGTCGGCTTAACGCGTACGAGCCCCAACCGCCGCTCGAAGATGAGCCTACTGATGACGAGGGACGACGGTCTGATCCCGACAATCTATCTTATGAACTTGATCGCAATAGTTGGATCGCCATCGACATTCGACGTCCTATTGAGTGGTCCGTGAGCAGCTGGCCAGATCGCCCGATTCGTTTCATTGATGGAAAAGATGTCGGCGAAACAATTGCTTGGGTGAGAGCCCCTGGCGGCTATCCGGTTCCAATTCGTCTCGCGCAAATCGGCGCCGCAGCCATGCGAATTATTGATAGACGGTGTCATCGCGACTTTCAGCTCGTTGAGACAGTTGTTTCCATGGTCCAAGATCCTTTTCCGTGGCGGGAAATCGAGAGTTTTGCAAGTGCTCTCCAAGCTAATGGCTATCGTCTACTGCCGGCTCAGTTACCAGAGGGAAGACCGTCATACGATTTCGAAAGGATGCGGAAGCCGACACAGAACAGAACCAACGATGAGATGCGCGTGCTTGAGGAAGCCGCAATCGCACAGGACACGAATGCACCAACAGTAGTGGACGGACTCCTTGAGCCGCGCCTTGGAGGTTTTGATCCTGATACATCGCCTGTCTTCGGAGTAATCAAAACCCATCGAAGGAACTATCTTCACCCACTCGGACTTCAATTGCTCTACCGGTTGCAAGTGGGTCAACGGACACCAATGTTTACTCTGCCAGAGGAACCGTACATCGATGACACACAAAAAAGGGCTCGACGGATACCGGTTGTCTCATGGTTTATCAGATTGGCAGGCGAACGTGGTGGAAGTCCGAACTGGGGCGTGGTCAGAGTCGAAGTGGCTAAGAGATGGTTTGAAGCGAAGGGCCATGACGTGGATTTTGTGAACCAACTATCGCTCGCAATTTTTGACTATCGATGTCGTGAAAATAGTTACGACCGCGCAGCAGTGTCGTTACACCCCATTGTCCGTGCTGAAGAAAGCCTGCGTGCGCTCTTTTCATCGATGGGCAGTTTAACCAATCGATTCTATAGATTGACTGGCCTTTGAAGTTCCTACGGAGAAGCCACACATGATCGATGAAGAAATGACAGCAACTGTGATTGAGGCTGACGATCAGCCGAAGAAAGAGATCTCGGGAACCATAGCGAGCGGGGGCCGTTTGATTGGTCGCGTTGCCTCACCGCCACAACTCGAGTCAACTTCGGAGCAATTCTACTTTTGGGTTGAGCGCGGACGACTGGTCGAAAGAACACAGTTCGTACGTGCCGAAAGTACGATTGACGGAAAACAGATTCGTTTCTACGGCCTAATAGATGAAGTTCATCGTCGTAGCCGCAAGCGAGATATTCACGAAGAATTTGATGTCACGGACGGAAAGCTCCAAGAGGACCCGGTTTTCAAACCAGAAGGGGTAACTTACGCGACTGTCAGCATATTGCGGGTAGAACCACCCTTACTTACACCTCCGATCGAGCAAAGTAATGTCTATCTCGGAGGAGAAGCTGACGCGGAATACTCCTACGGCTTTGGCGAAATGAATCGGTCGATGGTTGTGGGAAGATTGCGTAACGGCGGCAGTGCTTTCGCTGGATTGGCAAAAGTAGATCTAGCTTACCTGCTGGGCGACAACGGTGGCCATGTAAACGTCAATGGAATGACCGGTGCCGGAACTAAATCAAGCTTCCTGCTAACAATTATCAAACTCCTACTTGATGAAGCACAAAATCCCACTTCCAACGATCCACTCCACATTGTTCCTATTATCCTCAACGTTAAAGGTGAGGACTTGATGTGGATTGATCAGCCAAATCGTGAGTTTCAAAGAAATCGCGAGCGTTATATCTCTGACTGGAAGACCTTAGGTATCAAGGCCGAACCTTTTCGCAACGCGAAGTTTTATGCCCCGACCGAACCGAACACCAATGATGCACCCACGATAGATGGTTGCAATGCTGAAGCGTACTCTTGGTCGCTATCAGATGTCTTGGCGCAAGAATTGTTTCGATATCTCTTTGCAGGCGATGACTCGATGAGCTTCACCATGCAGGCGCTCGTGTCAGATATCGTTGCCTTCATTACCGATAATGATGGCAAAACGTTGCGCTCAGCCTCTGACGTGCCACAGACCTGGGATGCGTTGCTCAAGTGGATAAGAAGTCAAGCGGCAATAAAAGACGATGAGCGACAGGTCAAGATGCACCAAACTGGCACGTGGCGCGCGGTCTACCGACGACTGTGGGATGCGCTGTCTGAGGGAGCTTCGATTTTTCTCAGAGACCGGAACGAAGGACGTCCACTCAAACTTACTAGAAGTACCAATTCGCCGCCGCTGGTTGTAGATATTCACGACCTCACGAGCCGATTGCAGCGTTTTGTGGTCGCCGCCATTCTCAGGCAAGTCGTTGCGGCGCGCACCGGCCGTCACGCGATTCGAGGTTTGCGCTACATAGTAATGTTGGATGAACTAAATCGCTTTGCCCCGCGTGGCAGCAATGATGAGATCACACGATTACTGGAAGAGGCAGCAACTGAACGACGTAGCCAAGGAGTAATTCTGTTAGGTGCCCAGCAGTTCGCGTCGCAAGTCTCAATCAAGGTGATCGAAAGCGCAGCAGTGCGCGCACTCGGTCGTACTGGTCCAGCCGAATTACAAGATCGAGTTTGGCAGTCTTGGCTCAAGGCTGCTCGCCTCCAGGCAAATGCCTTACTGCCTGAAGAAAAACTGATTACTCAACCAACTTTCCGTCAGCCAATGTTTACCAAAGTGCCGTTTCCTGCGTGGGCCATGCGTCGCGAGGATATTGCTCCAATCTCTCTAGACGAAATCCCGGAGATCTAATCATGCGCATTCTTCACACTTCCGACTGGCATCTCGGCCTCAGACTTAGTGGCTGCGATCGTACTGACGACCTGTTCAATCAGGTGGGCCGCATTTGCCAGATGGCCGAAGAAAACAGGTGCGATGTCTTGTTAGTTGCGGGGGATGTTTTTGTCAACCGTAGCCCAGAGAATACCAAGAGACTTGCCGATCTACTTTCGCCTTATGTGCGGCGCGGACTCCACGTGATACTGGTGCGCGGGAACCATGATAAACCTGATCATTTCCAAATGATGCGTGCGCTGTTGGCAATGGAAGGTGATAGTGAACGCGTACACGTTGCGCAGACACGAGGAATCATTGAAATAGACGGTGTTCAGTTCGCCATCGTTCCATATGCGGTGTCCGAGTTGTTGGAGCCCGGTCGGTCTAGCGTGGTGGGCGCTACAGAAAGACACGTGGCGCTAAGTACAGCTTATGCGAATTTGGTCCGCGCTCTCGCCGCCACCCTGAAGCCTTCAATACCTTCTGTCTTTGTGTGCCACGTGAACGTCGCTGGCGTTACTACCCCGAGTGAACGAGAAATAACTTATGATGACGATTTACGCTTAGGGCGGCAAGACCTTCCACTGCTCAATAATCTCGCCTATGTGGCGCTGGGCCACATTCATCAGTGCCAAGAGATCCCACATACGGTTCCCTGCTGGTACAGCGGAAGTATCGATCGGATGGACATGGGTGAAAGAAATGACGAGAAGTATGTTTTGCTCGTCGACATTCCACCAAGGGGCCCGGCCCAAATAGAAAAACTGCCTCTTGAAGTGACCCCATTCTATGATCTGTCCATCACTTCGGCGGAGTTAGAGACATTATCAAACCGCTATCCCGATCTTGATCGAGCCTTTGTACGTCTCAAAATTGAATGTTGCGCAGCCGACGACCGAGTCGTTTTGAATCGACGTGCACGTGAGATCTGCAAACGGCATGTGGATATCACTATTACGGGAAACGAGATATCTCCAGTCAGTATTCGATCACCGGCTAGGCCTGAAGATTTCGCTACAACCGCTATTGATTACGTTCATCAAGTCTTCAAAGACGACCCCGACCTGCCTGCACTTGAACTGCGGGCCACCCAGTTATTGCAGGAGGTACATGATGCTCATTCAGCGAGTTGAGATTGGAAATTTTCTCAAGCATCGGACTAATGGGGCCGAGTCTCCGATTGAAATCGACTTTCGATCTTCAGCTCTATGGCTCATTTATGGTCCAAACGGTGCCGGCAAGAGTGCCATTTTCGACGCCATCACGTTCGCGCTATTCGGCAAGCATCGAGGCAGTGGAAGCCGCGACGGTAAACTTCACTGGCTCATCAATGATTACGCCAAAGAGGCGAAGGTAAATCTTGAAATTGAACTCGCTAGTCAGCGTTACCTGATCCAAAGGAAGATCACTAGCAGAGGAAAAGAAGCCGCCAAAGGTAAGCGTGAAGCCGCCGCTGCTTGGGGAGTTGTCAGACGATGGAACGGCGATGATTGGATAATCGTTCCTGGCACCGAAAAGAAAGTTGAAGAATGGGTGCAAGAGAATCTGAGGATGAGCTATGACACATTCGTGTCTGCGGTGCTGCTTCGTCAGGGAGAGGCCGACGCATTTCTGAAAGCAAAACCCGCGGAACGCAAGTCTCATCTACTCGAATTGCTCGACCTTGAGTTCTACCAAACACTCGGCGAGGCTGCTACCCGTCACGAGACTGATTGGCGCAAGGAACGTGACAGGTATCAAAAGGAGATCGAACGTCTCACACCCGTGTCCCCCTCTGAAATTGATGAGAAAACAAACAACATCACCCGTCTTGAAGAGATCATACAAACCTTAGAAAACACAGTGCAGAGCAAGGAGGCCAAACTAAGAGACGCTCTTCGCGTCGTCTCGCTGAATGCGAGCATACAGGATAAAGAAAAACAACGCCGCGACGATGCCAAAATCCTCTCAGAAAAAGACCAGATTCTATCGGACGTTTGCCGTTATCGTGACTTGCAATTGGCGTTACCTCTCATAAGCAATCTTTGGCACACACGTCTGAATGTGATCGCAGAAGCAAACCAGATCGAAGAGGCGAGAGAGGCTCTTTATTCCCTGCGTCAAGACCTGGACAACGCGAACGGTAAACTCAATCTTGCGATTAAGGGAGAAGAATCTGCCAACCTGGCTTTGTCGAACGCGAGAGCTAAGCTGGACCAGGCGACGAAAGATAAAACAAAGGTCTATGAACAGCTCAAAGAATTGGGACAAATCGAATTGCTTGAACGCCAAATTGGAGAGTCGCAAGCAGAACTCACTCCCGTTCTTTCTGCTCTGAAAGACGAGGGTGAAATAGCGCACCTTTTAAGCCGTTTTGAATCCCTCAAAGGCGCGCTGCCTTTATTAGAAGCGCTTCAAGAGGCAGAAACTGACTTCATTCGCGCGCAGGCAAACATAGCTAGTGCGCAGGTCGCCCTCAAACAGTGCGATCAAACAGTTGCGACTGCGACTGCGGAAGAAGAGAAATGGCACAGCGCTCAGGAATCTGCTGCTGGTGCGTGTGAAGCGACCCAGGAAAGGCTGAATCAGTTGGGCAAGCAGCTATCTGTTCTTCGCGAGCGAATTGAAGCCCGAAACGAAATTACTGGTAAAGATGAATGTCCCATGTGTGGCAGTGCTCTGGATACCGAAGAAACGCGGGCGCGACTCGATCATGAGCGTTCCCATTGGCTAAAAGACCAGCGCAAACTCGGAAGGCAAGAGGGACGTCTTCAGGACGAACTTGCAGAACATCGCAAAGCTAAAATCGACGCCACGGATCAATCGCGAACAGCAACCGAATCAGCCCGGAGCGCTGATCGCGAACTCGCCGTCGCAAAACGGAATTACAAAGCCGCCCAAGATGACATTGCCAATGCTCAGAGGGTCTTAGATCGCCGAAAATCCAAGGCAGGAGAGTGGGCCAACCAAACAGGTCAACTACCGAAGCTCCGCAATGAACTGGAGCAGTTATCGGGGGTACCAGAACGCGCTCATAGATTGCAAAAGGCCCGAGAAGACTACCGCGTAATTACAGCAGTAATCCAGACCTATCAGGTACAACTCGACCGCTTTCCAAGTTGGTCAGCGACCGACCGTGAGGCTGTAAGATCACGGGCGATAGAAGCGGAACGGGTCCTCGACGCATGCGAAGCTGATGTCATTGCTCGCGACGTTGAAGTAAAACAGGCCAAATTTACTTTGTCAGAGATCACCAACCTTTGTAATGATTTGGCTCATAAGATTGACTTGGAGACAAGCAAACTAACTGACTTGGAGAGTCGCAAACAATTAGCAGAACATGAACTGCTCCGTCGCGAAAAGGAGCTACCGCCCTCCTGGAAAGATCACCCTTCCGTTAAGGAAGAATCGGCCGTGAAGGATCTAGAAGATGAACTCAAACGTTTGAGTCCCGCGGAGTCGAGAGAAAAAGAATTAAGATCAGCTGAGAAGCGGTCCGATGAACTTGAGGGGGCCATTCGAACATTCACAGAAGAATTACACAATATACCTCTCGAACACCATTGCACCACTGCTGCAGCTAAAGTTGAACGCGATGAAGCGAAAGACTCACTAGAACTGGCGGAGAAGGAACTTACTGAGGCAAATAAAGACTTAATCGAACTATCTCAGAAGAAGGAGATGTATGATCGGTACCGGGACGAGCGCGACAATGCGGACCGTGAGTACTCCTACTATAGTCGTCTGGCTTCTGCTTTCGGTCGTAGCGGGCTGCAGGCAACCATCGTTAAAAGAGCGCAAGGGGCAGTAACCACGAATGCTAATGCAACGCTGAGCCGATTAACTAACGGTACCTGGCAAGTCGAGTTAAAAGAGAATGCTCAAAAAACTGAGCTTGAGATCTTGGCCCGAGATCTGAGTCGACCCAATACATCACCACGGCCTTTCGTGTTCCTAAGCGGTGGTGAAAAATTTCGTGTAGCGATCAGTCTGGCAGTAGGTATCGGTCAGTCGGTATCAGGTGGCCGCACAGTTGATACCCTTATCATTGATGAGGGATTTGGTGCTTTGGATGAAGTAAATCGTGGCCTTCTTATAACTGAGTTGAGTCGACTAAGTGAGGAAGTCCTTCAAGGCGGTCGAGTCATCGTGGTCTCACATCAGAATGATGTTTGTGAAGAGTTCGCCAGCCGATATCATGTGTTTGAGGATACCGATGGAACAGTTCAGTTGCAGCTCAGTGCGCTGTGAGAGGTAAGTCGGTGCTTATTTCAATTAGCACTAGGAAGTTGTATTGATGCTAGGGCTCTCAACTCAAAGCGCTTCGACAACTCACTTCCAAGCGAACAGGCTCTATCAAGATTTGACATTTGCTTTTGCACTTCCTTGGAGACAAACTTATCGTGCCCTGCCTTTTCCGCAAGCTTCAGCATCGACATGATCATATCAACAGCGGTGTCGACGCTGTCATAGAATTCCAAGATTTGTTGCCCTAATTCAATTTCTAAGAGGTAGACCGTTTCTCGCCGGCTTGCGAATAAGCTGGTTGCGCGTTCAAGGGCCGCTAGAAAAGTAGGATCTGGTACCGCGGTTTCGGCATAGATGTTGAGTAGGCCCCTGATTCTAGAGACGCATGATAACAACTCGGTCGCTAGGAATCGGTTTAAGTGCAAACGCTTGGTACGATTGTCGTACCAGTCAGTGACCAACCTCGTTGCGGAGGTTGTAACAACAGCGAGAAGCGCCCCAATTAGAATGGGAACTATCTGGCTCCAATTCATAATTCAATCTATTTTCGCCGAGTACCGGCCCAACTGGCTACGTTCTGCATTGATTGGTCAGACTTGTCGGAATTCTGCGAGCGAATGAAGTGCATGTCATTAATTATCAGAAGGCTCCGCGTGGTCGCTACTCCTGATATGCTTTGGATTTGATGCATAATATTGTTATCAAATGCTGATTTGTTTGGAGCTTTAACTTTTGCAATGGCTCTTCCTCTCGCGGCTAAGCCGGCGGTGTAAATAATTCCATTGCAACTATGTAGCGTTTGCAAAACCTGTGACCTAGTCTCCTGTTTTTCATCCACGTCGATTACGACATAAGCATAAATATCTCCAGCCAAGTTTCTACTATACGTGTCCTGGCCTTCCAACATGTTACCCGCTACAAGAAGAGGCTGCACTGAGTCCACCTGAAACACATCCCTCGTCCCATGGGCTTGATTGTGAACTTGAATTTCGCCCTGCATCAATTCAAGCAGCAGTTGACCCATTCTAGTTTCGGTCGCCGTAGCCCGCGCTATAACATCTGTTTCTGCGTAGACGGCTGCGGCCTCTTGGATCTCCTCATATGATTCGCTCAAAAGCTCCACGACGCGACCGGACTTCCGGGCACGGACTTTGAGAAAAAGAAATGTCGTTACAAGTTGTTCTTCCATGCGACTCAACCCATTCACATCAATCCCTATTTCCTACTTGCCCGCGCATCGTCCAATTGCTGAACGAGAGCATCGACAAGCCGTTGCGCGTCATCAAGATCAACTAATGGATTAGTAACTACAATTCTGAGTGCTTCTATATCAGTAATATCTGAGGAAGTATCTTTCAGCCGATTACTGTTACGAACCTTCACGCCAGACAAATGACGATCAGTATTGATAAGAAACTCTCCTTGTGCCTTGGCTTTTTCTCGAACCAGTCTTACAAGGTCATTGACGTCCTGTCGCGTTTCACCGCGGAACGGTAAGGGTGCAACAGCAACCATGTTTAGATCGACTTTATGAAGGACCTGGTACTTTCCAGATGAAGCAAAAGCAGTGACGAGCCGCCCTGTGAACTCTAACAAGTGATTTATCCACTGCTCATACACTCCTGATTCAATTGTTCGAAGGGCATACCATAATGCCGCTGTCCCACCTCCCGCTCGTGAGCCTTCTAGTGTTGGGGCTAGTGGTCCTAGATATGGTGCCTCGTGATAAATTTGATGTTTAAAGCCTTCATTTCGAAAGATCACTGCGCCGCACGGATAGTGTAGAAAACCCATCTTGTGCGCATCGATTGTAAAAGAATCGACTTTATCAATTCCGACGAGCTGCGATTTGACGGCATCGCTCAAAAATGCAAATCCACTGGTTGCTGCATCAGCATGAATGTACACATCCTCAGCTTTTAGATGGCCAATTGCATAATTATTCAGTCTTTCAATGGTACCGGTATCGGTAGTGCCCAAGGTCAAGACGCAGGCGATAAGAGGCACGTTGAATTGAAAGCATGAATAAAGCGTCTTTAGGATCTCCGAGCCCAATGGTTGGAGTGAAAACGGGCACTGTTCACCCTCGTAGAAAGCGCGAAGTTCTTGCTCACCGAGAGCGCGGTCATTCTGGATCGAATCCAAAATCAAGCTACGCCAAGGCTCGCCTTGAATTCCATCTAGAAAGCGCCGCTCGCGGTGGTAATGGTGTTCTACATTTTCATCCCAACAAACTGGAACACTTATGAGGTTTTCATGTCCAATTCCCAAAAACCATAGTGCCTTCTTCAAGGAATAATGGCTGCCTGCCGTTCCCAACACGACGCCAGGCCGGTATCCGATTACTCCTCGCGCACCAATCTTACCCGGACGAGGCCTACTCAGTTTGTCGTATGTATAGTCCCGTGCGACCAGCAGAGCGGTCATATTTGCAATAGTCCCACCGGAAACTATGTTCCCCCATGGCTGTTCGTTAGGAGCAATCTGAAGAAGGTTCTTTGCGAGCCAATCTACACACTCTCGCTCCATCTCCCAAGTAGGTCTTGAGACTTCTTCGACAATGTTATTTGGGTTCTGCAAGGCAACCGTTAAGCTAGATAGAACCGAAGGAAGAAACGGACTGGGATGGATATTTATGAAGTTCCGCTTATTAAAACGCAAACCGGTTGCAAGTCGACTAAGCAACTCAGGGATTTGCTCGTAACCCCAAGTACTGTTGTGACTAATCCTTCGAGATTCGATGGCTTGCCTGATGCGCGCTATCTCTTCATCTGTTGGAATAGGTTTGCCTGAATTCCACCAGTCAACTACAAAAGGAAGCACATGATCGATAAGGGCACGTGAGAATTCGTCTAGAGCACCATCCGCACCATCACCTAGGAATACACTTTTTTCAGCTTCGTTCATCAGAGCTCGGGGGTAAATCCGATTTAGGAAGCAATCGTTGTAATTTGAAATACACTCTCGTTGTTAACAGGACTTCCTTGTTCACATTCACGCAGGTCGTGCTTTACCGAAAACTGGGTGCGAAAAATTTTTTCCAAAACTCCCTGTATGTACCCCGTCATGAAACTGCACAAATGGGGTGTACCGTCGCCAAGTTTGTTAAGAACTAAGAAATTGTCACTGAGCGTTATGCGTCCCTCCACTTCAAATAGGCGTTGGCGATTGTCACGATTAAACTGTAGGTGATTGTGGAACCTTCCAAAGCCGACATCTGAATCGAACTCGCACCAGCGGTCAACTTTTTGGGAATCCGTAAGAACCGCACGCTGGCGTTGATTACTCTCATACATTTCGGTTCCAAACCTGATTCCGCAGTCATAACCGGCCTTATGCAAGATCTCCTCGGCAATCTGAGTTGGATTAGACTGTTGGGCGGTCCTTACAGTGTGACGGGTAATCCCATCGTGGATTTGCGTTAGCAGATTAATAAATGTCGCAACCTTGAAGGAAACATTTCTTGTACCGTCGCTCTGATTAAATAGAAGTCCCCGATCCTTCACAAGATCAAATAGTTTAAGACCGATTTGAGCGTCAGTGGCCGGATCGAGGCCCAATAAGAGCATCACCTGCATTCTCTTGGTGTGGAACTCTTCGTAAATCCGATTGATCTCTTCCTGATTTGGAAGAACCTCGATTGTTGTCAGACGTAAACGATTACCGTAATTAAGGAATGCGGCTAGACAAAAAAGAAGATGTTGGACCGGAAACCGAAACTTCAGATCGTAATGTTCGTCTGAGTCGTATCCTCGCATCTCAGTTTGCAAATGCCTAATTAGTATGGTCACTTGACCGAGATCATACGTGCCCAACAGAAAAACAAGAGACTGTTGCTGATCATCAATCTCTCCCAAGTCTTTCATTAGAGATGATTGCCGAAAAAGCGATGCCATTTGCTCAAGACTGAAGCGTTCTCTGGGCAAACCGCCACCAATCTTCTCGGCAACGTCGGTTAGGTTTCTCACCTTCGAGGCATCCAGCTTTGCCTCAACATCTTGTAGGATTTCCTTAAGAACTTCTAAGAGCAACGACGCCGCCCCGTCAATTGCCTTGACATAATCCTTATTCTTAAAAGCTGTGCTAGTTTTCTCGAACTCCAGTTCGAAGAAAGTATTTCCTCTTTCAGTCATACGAACGCCATCCTTGGTTGCTAAAGCCTGATGACCTTTACCGGCCGAAAACCAATGTCCCACGATTTTCTTCCTTTATCAACCTTAAGTTCTCCCTCTGGATTAATCCCACAAAGCTTCCAAGCTTCTTTTGTCGCAAGGAATGAAGCTCCCCGGGCCAACACTCTTTCGCCGGTCATCTCGTTGGTATATTCCCAGACATTTCCTATTAAATCTGATAACCCGAAGGGTTTCTCATCAAAAGAGCCCACAGGTGTAGTGCGGGCGTTGGTCGCTACCATCTGCCAATGCTCCAGTCCATTACACAGACTACCTGGCTCTTCCGGGAGCAGCATTCCCCAATGAAATGTCCGCCCATCCATACCGCGCGCCGCCCTTTGCCACTGTTCATACGACGGCAGCCGTATCTCATACCCATCCTTTTGAGTCAGCCACCGGCAGTACTTTTCGGCGTCCTCAAACGATACCATCACAACGGGACAGTCTTCAGTTGGACAGATTCGTCGATAGTCCACCTCGTCCCAGAATTGTGGTGGAGTAATATCAGGATTAGCCTTGAGAAACTCTCGATATTCAGCAACCGTCACAGGCTGTTGTCGTATCGCAAACGACTCAATCCGACGAACAAAATCGCAACGTTCTTCAGGATCCCAACAGACAAAAAGTCCCGTTGGGAAAGTGGTCCATCCGTTCTCAGTATTTACTTTCAACCTGTCCGGCATGATGTCGGCGTAATCCTGATAGGAGAACTCATCAAAAAGAAATCGGCATACACCCTCGCTTACGGGAAATTTATTAGGTACGGTAAAGTGAAGGTTCTTAATGCTGAGCTTCTGATCTCTAAAATCTTTCTTAGCTAGCCGCATTGCAACGAAATATGACTCGAACGGTTCCGGATAAAAATAATACCCTTCGTCATCGGTATCGTAGCGACTTAGGAATGAACAGAACCTTACCGCCTGGAATAATCTCTCCATGTCCAGTTTAAATTTCAACAGATCATCGAACTCACTACTCATATTTCTGGAGTCTTGAAAATACTGAAACAATAGCTCTGCTATATCCCGAGCTGTAAAACCGACTCGAGTTTTCTTTTGATGTTCGGGTGAATGCCGCAATGAGTGCAGCGTGCATGCCAGCCACTCAATAGCAGCCTCATGCTGGTTCCGTTCGAAAGAGCGTTGCTTCTCGGATCGTTCCCGGTCAATCGCAGTCTCAATAAGATCATCGATTAAACGAGTCGAGAAAACCTTTCCGTGTTCTTCTACCCTTTCAGACAGCCTCTTCAAAACCATCTGAAACCATAAAGCAGTTCGGGCGAGTGTCTTAAGACCAAAAACCCGTTGGACTAGACTCCATAACTCTGGTGACGCTTGTTCTATTTGTTCTTGAACGCTGGCCGGATCAAAAATTGATACAAAGAGATCCTTCTTGTGTGGAATCCTTTCTAACACTTCACCGATCTCTTTGTTTTTTCCGATCTCTTCATATGAATCAAAAAAAGTCGTTCTGCAAGTCCACAATGTCCGCGCCTTCTGAAGTATAGCTCCTTCCTCAACTTCGCCAGACCGAAACTGCAAGCGCAAAAGTTCTCTCAGTTGTCTCCGCTGTAGCTCCTCCGATGTGCCAAGTTCAAACATTTCATCTACGCCGTCCAAGAGAAATATGAATCTACCCGCCTCCACTAATCGCCAGAGGACCTCGTCTGTAGCAAAGGCATCCTTTGGCTCCGTAATGGTGCGTTTGATGAGATCTTCAATCTGATTGGCCCTACGATATTCGATTAAGGGAACCCTGACAGGTATTCGATTCGAGCACGGATCACGCAGATACCTACTTGCCAAGACACTTTCTAGTTCCAGGACGAATGTAGTCTTGCCAACTCCGTATTCGCCATAACAGATTTCCAAGTTTGTCTCTTGATCCGATCTCAAGTAATCCTGCACATAGTCATCGCCCGATAACCGTTGGTGGGGAGTACCACGTCTATAGAGTTTAACCGGTATATGCCGTGGAAATTGCCTCTGATGATCATTCCACGCTGATACTTGTTTTTGGAGATATGTCTTGAAGTCGACGCCAATTACCGAACGGAAGAATTTAAAATAACTTAAAAAATCAAAGCGGACATCAGCTCTCGTATCCTCCGGTAATTCTGCAAACAAAGCTTCAGCGTCCTCTGGGCCCACGAATTGAAGTTTCTCATTAGACTTATGTTTTTGCTTGAACGTATCACAGAGGTTTAGCAGGTCATGTACCTTATCGGATGGTCCTACGATTTTTACGTTCTTAAGAACTATCTTGTCGTCAACCACATCCTCATAAGAAAGTTCGCAAAACTCGCGAGCAAGCGTCAATTTCTTGGATGATATGCGACATAGTTCTATAATTTCTTGTGAGAATACACTGGTTTCCAACTTAGTCCTCCGTCAAGTCAATCGCCGAGGATGACGTGCGATCAACCATTGCCAACCTGAGGTGCTTTGGCGGAATAGTCAATAACACAAAGAACACAATCTGCCTTCTCACCGAATCTCGCTTTCTTTTCGCTCTGATTCAAGATAATCGGAAAGTCACGTGAGTCAGGTGAACTCGTTGTTGTTGATGTATTAGAGCCCGCGGTTTTGGCTCGTCTGTCGAGAATAGTATTCCAACCATGCGCCCAAACCTCTTGCTCATTTTGAAGAACGTTTTCAGTTATTTCCGTCACGATGAAGTCTGAAATATCGTTATAATGAAGTATCGTGCAACACAGCTCTGCATAATCTGCCATTCCTGATAGCTTTGAAATCTTGACATCCCAAGCTGGAAGAATCGCTCGCCGAATTGGGGCAGGCGTATCTAATCTGATTAGCTGCTCAACATTCTTGGTTACATAATTCGTCAGGATAAATTTGATTATTAATGTCTGCTCTGTGAAGTATCCCCTAATACTCCGACCGTAACTTAAGAAGTGTCCGTCAGTTTCATAGATCGAGTAGCCGTATACTATGTTTTCCCAATATTCCTTTCCGCTCAATTTTGTTGCGACTTCTGGTTCAATTTGTTGAAGAAGATCGGCGCGAACCTGGTTTTGCTTATGCATAGGGACCGCTGGCATTAACATCAAATTGTTAAGCCAAAGGCGAAGGCGCCCTTCGCTTGCTTGGCTCTTCGGAACAAACACTTCAAGATGTTTTGCAAGCAAATATTGTCGAAGCGCATGTGAGCTGTCTTCTGGCATAACAAATTCAGAGGATTACTTGGTGCGAAAGCCACTTATGTGATTAGTAAAGTTGCTTTCTAGCGCGGTATGCCCGATCCTCGCCTATAGACGGGTTATTATTTTCGCCAACTGGACCAGCACATGTATCCCGAAGGGGGGTGAACCCTCCTACCTCACCTACGTTCGAGCGAACAGGCCAATGAACAGACCCTGGTACCAGAACTTGTGGCCGTTAGTGGAGACGACATTGATGCTTATGTCACGGCCTACCTCGGTGAAACGACGAATCTGAGAAGTGATATCTTTTATTAAGGTCTTACCGGGTCCTGCATATCTCTCTTTGAAGATTGCGGCGCAATGAGGATCGCGAACCGGAGTGTCCGGGGTAGCACTTGGTAAATTTACAAAGACCCGAATCTCGAAGTCGGCACCCTCTGCAACATCAGTAAAGGCTAATCCCGAAATCCGCAAAAGAGCTCGGTTCAAAGTCTCTTTACGGAATTTCCCCGAAGGCTGGACTCCTCCACTGGTGATCTCAGTTGGATTCTGCTGGTCGCCACCCGGCCCATAACGAAGATCAAAAAGACTCTCACTTTGTTCGCCCCTTTGATCGATTTGCATCTGAATAGGAATCTGTTGTCCTCGTTCGGTCCCAAGGATCCAGAACATCTTCGCAAGCGCCGCTTCAGGCGTCATGTCTAGCCCGCTTATGACTCCTAGCTCCAGCAACGAACTGCTGGCCGCGTATAGCCCCATTTCAACCATCCCATTCGGACAGTGAGTCACGTTGATAATTACTTTGTCTTTTTCTGAGATTGCTTGTTTCAACACCCTTAAGAATTCTGGATCTCCTGGCGCATTTCCAGCGCCAAAAGTTCTCATAACAAAGCCTTTGATATTATCGTTTTCAACCATCAATGTTTTGAGAACTTCAACCGTCAATCCCGGAAAGAGTCCGATGTCCATCACATTCGTGTTGAGGACACGGTTGAGGTAAAAACTCTCTTCGGCCGGAGGACGAAGGAGTTCTCGATTGATCTCAATGTACTCACCGAGCTTACCAAGCCAAGGACAATTAGGACTGTCAAAACCGTTGAGGTCAGACGTACTCATCTTGCGAGCTCTATTTCCCCTCAGTAGTCGGTTGCCGAAACACAGCACAACTTCCGATACAAGCGGCAAACCAGTGGCTTTATAGCCGGCGATATTTATGGCATTGGCAAAGTTTAAGCGGGCGTCAGT
Source organism: Pyrinomonadaceae bacterium (assembly GCA_035278765.1). Classification (GTDB taxonomy): domain Bacteria; phylum Acidobacteriota; class Blastocatellia; order Pyrinomonadales; family Pyrinomonadaceae; genus PSRF01. Next base: position 21,329 of record DATEIS010000440.1, read on the forward strand.
TCGCTCTTCGGAAATGGGCAATTGTGATCCGGTAACTATTACTGGCTTCGCGAGGTTACTCAACAAGAACGAAAGTCCAGAGGTGGTGTACGCCATCGTGTCGGTGCCGTGCAGTATTATGAATCCATCCCACTTCTCATATGCCTCCTCGATTGCCTCTGCCATTTTTAGCCAGTGGACAGAATTCACGTCGGAAGAATCCAAAGGTGGCACATCCCTGAGTCCTTCGATCTCCCAATAGATCCGAGCCTTCACGCCAAGACCAGGCATGAAGGTCGATAGTTGCTCCTTGTCCCCGGGCGTCAAAGGACTGTCTGGATTGGTCGGATCACTGGGAACCATCCCAATTGTTCCGCCAGTGTAGATGACCAGAACACGGGCTTTGGCGTTGTCGTAGGTTAATTCCAGTTCTCCAGTCTCTGGTGAGGAAGGCCTAGAATCTGCATTATTAGGGGCCATGCCGTTGTCCTCTTCTACAGTAGGTAAGGGCTTTGAGCGGGCAAGCATACATAAAAGAAGTAGATTTGGGAAAATATTTCGCTCGGTTTTCGGTCAGTCGTGAAGAACTGGCTGACCACTTTCGTTTCGATGAGGTCGTTCCCTTATGAGATGGAGTCGCTAATATATGATACTACTGATTAACATTGAGCCCTGCGTAGCACCGCTGGATTTCTGATCCATAACAACTCTGCAGCTTGGACTGGATCGATCCGGGTCGCGAGAGGGCCCGATTTTAGTTTCCGCAGGCTTTTCCTGCCTCTTATATCATGAAACGCCTGTCACAAGTAAGGCACAACTGAGCGCTCAGAGTGAAGAACGTGAAAACAGTGTAAAACTAGGAATGAGCGAATTTCTCAGCAAAATGAGAAAACTGCTAAATACCGGGATATTGTCAATGGCCTTGTAACCCCTACCTGCGGAGCCATGATCTTAAAGAGGGCCGCTGGAGATAACTCCGGCGGCCTTTCTCTTTGCCGAGTTGTGCTAGTGAAGCCGATTTAGGCTTTCATTAATCAGCAGAACGGCAGAGCGTTAAAACAGTGCGAATACGCTAAGAATGGTATAATTTCCCGAACGCCGGACGAGGCTTCAAAGCTTCTTTGGTGAATCGGGAGAAAGAACCATGGCTGCAAATCTGGAAGACCAACTGATCGACAAAGTGCGAGCTCTGCCACCCAATAAGCAGCGGGAAGCACTGAGACTGCTTGATTCTCTTGCCCTGGACGACAGCTCTGAAGGAATAAATGTGGATCGCATATCGATTTGGGAAGTTGTAGATAAGATCAACGCTTGCTTACCGGCAGACACATGGGAGAACGTACCAACTGACGGCTCGATGAATCTCGATCACTATCTCTACGGAGCACCAAAGAAGCAATCGTGAAAATGGCGTTCGTCGATACACTTTACTTTGTGGCTCTTTTCAATCCTAGAGACCAATGGCACGAACGCGCCTTCGCCGCTAGCAAATTGATCACGGACGCCAAACTAATCACAACCGAAGATGTATTGGTAGAACTCTTGAACTTCTTTTCCGAGTACGGCGAAAAAGCTCGGCGTGGAGCCGTCATTCAAACAGAGGGAATTCTCAGTAGCTCGAATATTGAAGTAGCACCACAAAGCCATGAAGTATTCATAGAGGGTCTTACCCTGTATAAAGCTCGGCCGGATAAAGGCTATAGTCTGACGGATTGCATTTCAATGCATACGATGCGCGAACGCAGCATTACCGATATATTGACTCATGACGATCATTTCCGGCAGGAAGGCTTCAAAGTACTGCTCTAAGTGGACGCACGCCAATTCAGCCTTAAAATTCCAAGGCTCTCATCTCACTTAGCAGAGGACACTCAGCGCATACGGATGGTATTCCTTGGGCACGAATCCCTGAAGAGCATTTCTTTTCTTGCATCATACGACGATGATGATGTGGAACGAAAAAACAGGATGGGCCAGGTGAACTTTGATTTGTGTCCTCGTTCGCAAATTTGGACGAGCTTTTATTCTCCCTAAGAGTATTTTGAAGAATTGTCAGCGGTGATTGAATCAGAGGAGAAAATTGGAGCCGAGTGGATCGATGGCACAGAAGTAGGCGTTGAAGGTGAATTCTCAATCTGGTCCGATGTTTCAATTAATGAAGGTATTTACTCAACTGCTTTGAAGAAGTCGCGAAGATTGTCCACTGTGGGCTGTCACGGTTACACGTTGCACACTTAGCCACCTTCACGCCCAATGCTCGCGACTCGGCGTGACTTGCAGTTTTAGGGCGCTTCTCGCAACTGCTGAAAGAAACTGAGCACTTCTGTGGGTGTGGTCAAGAGAAAGTTGCGAAGATTGTCCAGTGTGGGGAGCCACGAATTGAAGAAGGCCGCTGGAGTATTTCCAGCGGCCTTTTTCCTTGCCAGGTCGTGTTTGTAATTGCAAGTAGATCAAACGGTGGGCGAACGTCGCGGTGAGAGGGTGGTCCTTCCATGTTGAGTTCGAACACACGAAATTGAGCAACTTTCGCTTTCGCTTGAATCTTGCTGTTGTTTCGGACAGGAACAGCCTCAACGTTTTACGAAGGGTTACGTCTGGTCAACGCACACGCTTTCGACCTTTTCATTTTGACTGAATGTTGCCTGATGGATCTGGAGTCGAATTATGCCGACTCGTTCGGGGGTTTAATCAAACAACGCCGTATCTATTCATTTGTTGACTTTGGTTTTGAAGAGGAATAGTCTGCCGCCGTTCTGGATTAGAGCTGGCCCGATCTTCTGGGTCCTCGCAAACTCGCGATGCGTTCAGCAATAGACAGCTGATCGGTTCAAGATCGGGAGGTGGTTCTCAATCGTGGCCCGTTTGGATCGAGCAAATCTCACACTCATCTTTCTTAAGCTCCTGATCATTGCCGGATGTGTAATCTTCGCTGCATGTACAAAGCCGTCGCAGTCGGACGCAAAGAATTCAGCGCCAGCCTCCGCTGGTGAGTCGCAAACAAAAGTGTCCACAAACGGGCAACCGAAACCTGAGACGACACCCGTTCGATTACCACCTACCGTAGCGAACGCTAAAGACGCGCTCGAACGTGTTTACCGTGGGGCCGTAGTCGCAGGAGAACCTGCTACGTTTGTCACCGGCGACTTCAATGGCGATGGTTCGGACGACATCGCCATTGCTGTCACGCCTGTCAGCGACAGGATCGCAGAGATCAACGGCGAGTTCGCCAACTGGATCCTCGCAGACCCAAAAAGAGCCGCACTCTTCGACCCGAAGAAACGAACGCAGTCTCTTCCGGGGGAAACGGGTCCGGTGAAAGTTCAAGCAGGCGAAGCACTGCTGGCAATCATTCACGGGTACGGACCAAACGGCTGGCGCGATCGTGAGGCGACTCAATCGTATCTACTCAAGAACGCTGCCGCCTCAGGGATGCAAGTCTTGCCACTCAAGAATTATCCTCCCGCTCTCAAGGTGAAGGAGAACGGCGCCAAGTCCCGTGCCGACATCATCAGCGGAACGCTCAACCGAAAGGCAGGGTTTCTCTACTGGGCGACCGGAAAGTACGCATGGCAAGAGCAATAGTTTTTAAGAAAATTTTTCTTGACGCGCATATCGCTTGGGAGTAAATTGCATCACCCTCAAAACTTTTTCTTCCCGACAGACTTTTTTCCCCAAATTTTCTTCCCCCCAAAAGATAAAAATTTAACCTCGCTTCTGATCACGCACCAGTCTATTCAACAGGTCCACCTGCCCCACTTCTTCGCTTGGAAGTGGATCGAACAAGGAGTAAGTCATGAGAGTTCTCACACTGTTTGTCCTCGTATTCATCGCGGCAGCACTTATCGGATCACAAGTGCTAACGCCTACTGTCATTAGTCAATCGAAACCACAGGAAGCACCCGCAGGCTTCGACAACCAGACCAACGGGTTCACTCCGCAAGCCACCTTCGACCTCGACCGCGCCGCCTTCGAGGATCGCGAAGAGATCGCAGATGGCCTCGGACCCGTCTACAATGCGCAGGCTTGCGCAGAATGCCATCAGAACCCCGTCACGGGGGGCATCAGCCAAATCTTCGAGTTGCGCGCGGGCCACAGCGGCCCTGACGGCAGCTTTGTAAATCCACCAGGCGGCTCGCTGTTACAGGCGCGTGCCACGAACGCCGATATACAAGAGCGTGTTCCCGACGGAGCGCGCATCGCTTTCACCGACAATACAGGCAGATTGTCCGTCATGGGTTTCGACGGCGGCCAATACGGTCCAATCGGCAATGTGCCCATCAACGGTCAGTACGCGTCCTTCTCGCCCGACGGCACAGAGATCGTCTTCGTAACCGACGACGGCAACATTGCCGTCATGAACAATGATGGGACCAACTCGCACAAACTAACAGGAGACGGCATCGACACTTCGCCAGCATGGTCACCCGACGGGACGAAGATCGCCTTTGCTCGCCGCGAGGGTAGCTGGCAGATCTTTACGATGGATCGGAATGGTTCGAACCTGGTTAACATCTCAAACTCGCACACCAACGACGTGGAGCCCGGGTGGTCGCCCGACAGCAGGCAAATCGCTTTCGTGAGAACCCCGTTGTTCAACCAGTTCTCGGACATCTGGTCGATGGAACAGGACGGCAACGCACAGACGCAGCTCACGTTTACAATTCATGCGAACGAGGGCCGCCCTAACTGGTCGCCTGATGGAGGGGCTATCACCTTCCACACAAACCGCGACGGTAACCAGGAGATTTACTTGATGAAGTCTTCGGGCGCGTCGCAGACGCGGCTCACCAATCACGCAGCCATCGACATCAATCCCGCGTGGTCACCTGATGGCTCGCAAATCGCTTTTTCAAGCACGCGCCTAATCGGATTGCCGGGTTCTGGACCCCAGTCCATCTGGGCCATGGCCGCGGACGGCACGAGCCCGACGCGGCTTGCCCGGCTCGCCAACCTCCCGGCCTACTCGAACGATTCGGGCGAGACTATCCGCACGTTCCGGGCCTCCCTCAACATTCTGGGTGACGGCTTCGTCGAGGCCACTGACGACAGTACGTTCCTGCAGATCCGCGACGAGCAGCCGTTCAATATGCGCGGCACGGCCATCTTCAACGCGACCCTTGAGGCCCCGAACGAGCCGCGCTTCTCGCGCTTCAGTTGGAAGGGCTCAGTCGCCAGCTTGCTCTCCTTCTCTGCGGGCGCATATCTGTTGGAACAGGGCATCACCAGCACGCTTCTGCCCAAGGAGAGCACTTCGCTGGGACGATCCGTAACGGCATTCGATCCGGTAGCAGACCCTGAGGACACGGGCGGACCGATGAACTTCGGCGCGGACGTGGAGGCGTTTACGCGCTTTATGCGATCGACGAAGGCGCCACCCCGTGACCGCGTGCTCGTGCCCAACGACGATACCGATCCTGGTTCGGCGCTCTTCGATAGTCTCAGTTGCTCGGTCTGTCACACGCGCGCGATTGTGACCACGCTCAACCCCGCCACCACGTTCAACGGCGGGACATTCATTGTTGGTCCGGCGCTGGCCAATAAGATCTACCGTCCGTTCGGGGACTTTTTGCTTCACGACATCGGTACGGGCGACGGGATCGTGGAAACGAACGGAGAGTTGACCCGTAATATGATGAGAACTACGCCACTGTGGGGCCTGAGAACGCGCGACCGGCTAATGCACGACGGAGGCTCATCGAGTCCTCCGTCGAATAGCGGGGCGCAGTCGTTCACCATGAACGAGGCGATACTGCGACACGCCGGACAGGCGACGCCCAGTAGAACCGCCTTTCAAGCGCTGACGCCACACGAGAAGGCACAACTATTTAAGTTTCTAAAATCGCTGTAGGAAAGCAAGAAACTCGGTCGTGACCCATAAAGGTGGTCTGAGCAATTGCGAAGATTGTCCACTGTGGGGAGCCAAGAATTGATGAAGGCCGCTGGAATTAAACTCCGGCGGCCTTTTTCTTTGCCCCACAGAATGTTTCCAATCTACTAAACCATGATGAAGAACTCAGAGGGACACCGCTTTTCCATGATGGCCTTAAATTTTTCTCACTCTGGTAATACGCCGTTAACTTTTCATCTTCATCAGAAAAGACCCATCGTGGGCGCCGCCCGCTCGAAGTCTTAAGTCGGTTGTGACTTAATCTGCACATCGAAACTGAGCACTTCTGTGTAAGAAAGGCGAGTCCTTCAGTTAACGTTTGTCTTCAGAATTACAAAGGAGTTTGGTAACAGTCACGTGAATTGAATCGTTGAATCGTACGCGTCCCGAATTTCTCCCCGTTCCTTAGCTCGTCGCAAGCCTCGCGATTAAACAATTTGTCATCCGCAAGGAGGTTGCTATGTCAGGACCGCAAGGGCGAATTTTCGCCTCACGCACAAACACAACTAGAACTCTCATCGGCATAACCATTTCTCTCATCACCGTGGGGTTGATCTGCACCTTACTAACTTTTCCGCGTGCTCTCGCAGCAATAATTGTCAGCGATAACTTCAATGATAATTCGATCGACACAACCAAGTGGAACCCAAACGACCTGTTTAGTGGCTTCACCAACACGAATGTGCCGATAGCTGAAACGTCGCAGCGTATCGAGATTGGACCATTGCTGCAAAATGTCAGCGGCTCCAGTTATCGCGGTATGCGCACAGTCAATACCTTTAATTTCGACGATGATTACGCCTTTGTGGAGTTGGTGCAAGCGGCCGCTTCCAACAGTGGCGCCGATACCATGTTCACCGTTGGCCCGGAGGTCAACAACTACTATCGGATGGGCGTGACGGCGGGTAATCTCTGGGGCCAGAGAAAGCTTGCGGGCACTAAGACTACACTCTTTTCGATTCCCTATAACACAACCAACCACCGGTTCCTGCGCATACGTCACACCGCTTCGGGTGCTGTAACTTTGGACACAGCACCGGGCAATAGCGGAGTGCCGGGCACCTGGACGCAGCGATATAGCGAGGCTTGGAATTCCTCAATCTCGAGGACGGCGACCTATTTTGAGATCAAAGGCGGCACTTCGCAGGTAGAAGCAAATGCGCCGGGCAAGGTCATCTTTGACAACTTTGAAGTCGGGACGAACACCGCTCCGGAAATTATCTCAATCTCACCAACGTCAGGAACCACCAGTGGAGGTACGTCCATAACCGTCAGCGGGACCGGCTTTTCGACTGGGGCGACCGTAACGTTAGGAGGAACAGCCGCCACTAACGTCACTATCGTAAGCTCCGTTTCCATTACGGCCACGACTCCTGCGCATACAGCGGGAACAGTTGATGTAGTCGTAACCAATAGTAATGGACAGAGCGAAACGCTGAGTAATGGATTCACTTACACGTCCGACACCAATGAAATCTCCAACATCAACGCCGCGGTGACCTGCAATACCAGTGTCCTGATCAACTTCCGCACCGACGTTGCATCACACGCGTTCATCGAGTATGGCCCAACTACCAGCTACGGGAGCTCCACAATCGATGATTCGGTGCGGTTCTATACTGAGCACGCGATTCAGATCACGGGTCTCACGGCGAATACCCTTTATCACTTTCGCGTCAACGCAAACGACGGGACCAACTCCACGCAGAGCAGTGATCAAACCGTGAGCACTGCGTCCAGTGGGGCCACTTGTACCGCACTGCCGGTGCAAGTCGATAGTCGCATGCCGGACATGACCGGAGCAGTGGAGAGGACAGTCAAAACCAGCGGCGGTAATTACACGCCGGCGCAATTTCAAAACGCACTCAACGATGCCGGGAACGCGTCGGAGAAACGCATTATCACAGTCGACGCCGGCCTGACTTTATCGGGCCAGTGGTCCCTGCCTGCAAACGCCGACCAAAACTGGATCGTGATTCGAACGTCGCAACACGCGCAACTGCCTGAGGGCAAGCGTGTCGGACCTGCCGACGCTTCAAACCTGTTCAAGATCCAAAACACTAATGTCGACCCGACGTTGATCGCCGCTGCTGCTGCAAATCACATTCGGATCATCGGCGCTGAAATAACCATTGACTCTTCGGCCCTGAGTAATGCTCCAGGTGGCCCCGATCAATCGGGGCTAATCCAACTTCACACTAACCTCGCCAACAACGCAAACAATATCCCGAAGTTTATTGGGTTTGATCGCTGCTATGTTCACGGTCTACCCACGAAAAACACCGGACGAGGGATCCTGGCAACCTGGGAGGACAGCTTCGTCATAGATAGCTATTTCGATGAGTTCCATTTTTCCGGGCGCGATGGGCAGGCAATACTGTTCCTTGACGCCAAGCGAAACAAAATCCTGAACAACACGTTGATTGGGGTTGGAGAGAACTTTATGTGGGGCGGCGACTCGCTGCACATTGACAATTACGTGATCGGTCAACTGGAATTTTTGCGCAATCACATGTACGTGCCTTGTAAGTGGAAACCTGATGGCGGTTGCGGGGATACCTTTACGACCGACTGGATCGCTGAGAAAAACCTATTCGAGTGTAAGACGTGTGCAAAGTTACTCGTCTTCGGTAATTATTTTGGCGGTACCACCGATGCTCAGGGAGGTTTTTGGCCGGACGCACAGTCGCTGGCATTAAACCTGAAGCTGGAACAGGATTCAGGCCGAGTCACCAGCGTCACGGTGACTAACGGTGGCAGTGGCTACACCTCACCGCCGACCGTGTCCTTCACTCACACACCAGGTTGCGTGCAAGGTAATTGCGTAACTGCGACGGCAACAGTTAACTCAGGCCAGGTAACGGGTGTAACTGTTGTCAATCGTGGCATGGGCTACTGTCTTGCACCGACAGTCAGCTTTTCGGGTGGTGGTGGCACTGGAGCTGCGGCGACGGCTAGCGTTGCCGGTTCGCTCGAGTTGATGGAAGACCTCGTCTGGTACAAGAATTTTATGAAGAACGTCCACGCCGGAACGGCGGTGGTGGGCCATACGATTCCTGGCGCCATCAACTGCGGAATAACTCCTGATCGAGTGCTCTTCAAGGACAATGTATTTGAAATGGATGCCGAGGTGTGGGATCCGGAGCCGAGCGCTGCTTCAGGTACCTGGGGCGCTACCGGATGGTTTTTGGGCGGCACTCAGAACCTGCAAATCGTCCACAATACAATCATCAACGCGAATGCCCCGCAATCCGCTTCGTGTGGGAGTGTTTTCAGCGATGGCTCACTCATCCTCGTAGGCGATCCCACCACACCAAAATGGAGTGGCTTTGTCTTCAAAGACAATGTCATTGACTATCGCGGTTGCGGCATTTCCGGCTCCGGTGCGATTAATCACGCCAACAACGCGCTCGGTAATCAGTTTACCGGATTCGATGTGACCAATAACGGCATTATGCGCACCGGAGGGGCAGCGTCCAACTGGCCAGGAACCCAGCTATGGGCCACTTCATGGGCGTCACGATTACTCAACTTTAACAGTGGCCGAGACGGCAACTACCGTATTACTACCGGAACTGCGTGGAAGAACGCAGGCACCGATGGTAAGGATCTTGGGGCAGACGTAGACGGCGTGGAAGGTGCGACGGCAAACAGCCCTACTGGTAACTGGCCCTCTCCATAAACTTTTTGCTCAAATCTTACGGCCACGGATGAACCGAACATCTGCGTTCATTCGTGGCCTTTTCTCACTAAATACATCCCTGGAAGCGAGCTAAATCTTCTTGACAAAACTCGTTTAAGCTTCGTTAATATCTTTAGCTTGTGCGCGGGCCTGCCTTCGAACCCCCTACTGGAGATACTCAATGAAACTTAATAGAAAAACACCGATTCCGAACTTGGTCGTTTACGCTGCGCTTTACGCCATCATATTCGGAATTAGTATCTGGTTGTTAATCGCCGATAATGAAAGCCCAACCAACTGGTTGCTATACGTCGGCATGATTTGGTCAGTCTTGGCAGGATTAGTCAAATTCATTGTGCATTCACGAAAGCAACACCCACAATCTCCGTAGTGGTCAATAAAAAGTTGCGAAGATTGTCCACTGTGGGGAGCCAAAAACCCTAACAAAATCAAAGACAGAGGCCGCCGATGATGGCGGCCTTTGTTTGTGTAGACTCTCTGTTTTACTTGATAGGTTCGAGTCCTACCTGTTGTCCGCGACATCAATAGGTCCTGGGTCGGCGTTCTAAGAACTTCTTCAATTTATTCTTGAACGTTTTGGCAAACAGCCGTAGATTACACGTCTGAGTTTTTGCTACCCAAAAAAGTTGACCTCAGATCTCCACTGATTTTTGGCCCAGGCGGTATTAAATCCTTGCAAACTTTAAACAAACTCCCTGTCTCGCTACTGTGCCTCCTCGCTTTCATCGCGATGACTCCTGCGACTTATGCGGTCGATTGCTCCTCGGCCTCTTTTAAAGTCGCTCCGACTATAAATCTCGAAGCCGGTCTCTTCGGAATGGCCACGGCGGACTTCGATGGCGACGGACATCTCGATCTCGCAGTGATCCTGAATGCCAGCAGCTCTGAAGTGCTTCTGTTATCAGGTCGCGGAGGCACAGACCAATTCGGCCCTCCGATCGGTGTGCAACTGCCTGGAAGAGTCGACCAAGTCACGGTGGGAGACTTCAATGGCGACACGAAGCCTGATCTAGTTGTGAATTTCGATGACTTCGGTCAACCAACCGGCAGAATAGCCGTCTTGATCAACAACGGTACGGGCCAATTTTTAGCTCCGAAAATCGTCACGGTCCCGGGTGATCCTTCTCTTCCGATCTTTGGCGATCTCAACAACGACGGAAAGCTCGATCTCGTCACTGCACTCTTCACCGGCGTTATAGGTGGACGTATCGTGGTGCTCCTGGGAGACGGCACCGGAGGTCTAACTCAGGTCGGCAACTTCACCACCAATAGCGTCAATCAGCATGAGGTCCTCATTGGTGATTTTAACGAAGACGGGAAAGCCGATTTGGCATTACCGGGCCAGTCCTTCGGAACAATAGACATCATGCTCGGCGACGGCACCGGCGCTTTTGCCGCGGGCATAAGCAGGTCGACCGGCGCAGGCTCGTCAATGTTGACGGCGGGACACTTCAATAATGACGGGCATCTCGACATCTTGAGTGGTAATCGGATGATGCTGGGAACCGGGACCGCCGATTTTAACGCGCCGATTGTGCTCACCATCCCCGGAAACACCAGCGCCGCAATCACGGGAGACGCCAACAACGACACGAATCTGGATCTGGTTGTCTCCGCGTCCAGTGGTCTTACGATCCTGTTGGGCGACGGAAACGGAAATCTTACCCGAGCCAAGTCTTACACCTCCGGCGCGAATGGTTTTATTGGACCGTCTTTCGCTGTCTTTGGAGATTTCAATGAGGATGGAAAGATGGACCTGGCTGCGGCACAGCTTTCCGGAATCGGCATCATGATCGGCGACGGCGACGGCGCGTTTCACGATGCTCTTAGTTATCACTCAGTTCTGGCGAGCCCACGCGGCGTGGTTGTGGCTGACTTCAACAACGACGGAAAGAAAGACTTTGCCGCTCTGGGTCAACCCTTCGGCGGTTTTCCACCCGGCATCGGCGTAGAGGTGGCGTTAGGTGATGGAGCCGGCAACTTTACGCGAAAGTCGTTTAGTGATTTCGGATTTCAGGGCATTTCGAGGATCGCTACCGCAGATTTCAATGGTGACGGAAAAGCTGATTTGGCGGTCACGCGGCCTGCGGATGGAAGAGTTTACATCTTGATAAATGACGGTACCGGCGGCTTTGCTGCAAGCGCAAATTCAGTTCCGAATTTCTTTGTTGGGTTTCAACCCTCCGCGATTAAGGATGGAGATTTCAACAACGACAATAAAGCCGATCTGATTGTCATCACTCCGCAGACCAATAACTTTTCCGTGATGCTAGGCGACGGCAGTGGCGGCTTCAGTCTCCTTACCGGCATACAACTTCAAGGCACGTCCAGCTTTTTTGATGACGTGGACGTCGGCGATTTCAACGCCGATGGTAAAGCAGACCTCGCCGTTGTCAGAAGCGGCTCAAACACCGTCCAGGTGTTGCAGGGAAACGGCTTCGGCTTCTTTTCTAACTACGCCACGGCGCCGACACCAACAACACCTATCTCCGTCGTTGTCAGAGATTTGAACGGCGATGGCAAACCGGACATTGCAGCCACTAGCTCCGGACAGCAAGGCATTATCAAGCAGGCATACGTAACGGTCTTAATCAACAACGGAGCCGGTGGATTCACTTCGGCTGATTACCCGAACGCTGATGCAGGGGGCATGATCGGTGTTGGCGACTTCAACGACGACAATCAACCGGACCTCGTGGTAACCAGCGGATTCATACTCGTGGGCAGTAGTCTCGCTGGCGTTTCGGTCCTGACCAACAATGGCAATGGACAATTCAAAGCGCCGATCAACTTCTCTGCCGGCCCACAGTCCGGCTATCTGGCTGTCGCGGATTTCAATTCCGACAACGAAGACGATGTTTTATTCACACAGCCAACCGGCGCAAGCGTTGCCCTGTTGTTGAATGACTTCATGACTTCGCTGCCATGTTTGACCATTAGCGACGCAAGCGTTACGGAGACGGATAGCGGAACCACTAATGCCGTTTTCACCGTTACACTTTCGGAGGCGAGCGCGCAAATCGTTAAGGTCAACTACTTCACGTTTCCTTTGTTTAGTTTCACGGGCTCAGCGATAAAAGGCGTCGACTTCGAGAATCTTCCGGACACCTTAACGTTTCTTCCGGGTGAGACTTCCAAAACGATCAACGTACCGGTCAAGGGCGATCTCATTGACGAATTTGATCAGCTCTTCGCGGTCGTACTCACAACGCCGATCAATGCAACAATCAGTACCGGAAGAGGTTTGGGAACGATTGTCGATAACGATGAGGGGCCCACCATCTCTGTCAACGATACTTCGGTCACGGAGGGTACTCAATTTCCTCAATCCTCAGCCACGTTCACTGTTTCACTCAGTAGTGCCAGCGAGAAACCGATCAGCGTCCAGTTCGGCTTCGCACCCGGGACTGCAACGAACAGTGTCGATTACGATACCTTCTCCGGCCTGGCCACATTGGAATTCGCGCCCGGTGAAACAAGCAAAAACACGCAGGTCTCAATTAGGATGGACAATGTTTTTGAGCCTGACGAGACTTTCTTCATTGACCTGAGCAATCCGACCAATGCCACCATCGCTGATGCACAGGGCCAGGCAACAATCACGAATGACGATCCGCAACCTACGGTTTCAGTAGCCGTCCAGACGCTTCGTACCGAAGGCGCGCAGGGAACATCCGGTAACGCCGCGGTGGAAGTAAGACTTTCAAATCCTTCGTTCCAGACGATTACCGTTTCCTTTGCGACCGCGAGTGGAAGTGCAACCGCCGGGACCGACTACGTCACCACTTCGGGAGATGTGACTTTCAATCCCGGGGAGACGCTGAAGACGATCCCCGTCCAGGTAAACGGCGACAACATCGACGAAATCAACGAGACGATACTCGTAAACCTAACTAGTCCCGTGAACGCTACTCTCGGTACCGCTCAAGGCACCGTGTTAATTCAGGATGACGATGGTCCAACGCTCAGTATTGGAGATGTGTCAGTTACCGAGGGCAATTCCGGCATCACAAACGCAGTCTTCACGGTCACCCTTTCCAGTGCGAGCGTTCAGGACATATCGGTCAATTTTTCGACTGTCGACGGTACGGCGTTTTCAGGTTTCGACTTCCTGCGGATTTTCTCAAATACGTTGTTTATCCCCGCAGGCGCAACGTCGGCAACGATCACGGTCAGGGTTTTGGGTGAATTAGTAATCGAGAATGACGAGACCTTCTTCGTCAATCTCCAATTCGCGAGTAGTGCGACGATAGCGGACGGTCAGGGGCAGGGTTCGATCGTCAATGACGATTCGAACGGCAAACTGCAATTCAGCAGTGCCACTTTCAGTGCGACCGAAGATTCGGGCGGCGTTATCGTTACGATCAATCGCGTGGATGGCGCGACTGGAGTCGTCAACGTTGATTTTGAGACCAGCAACGGGACTGCTACCGCCGGATCCGATTACCCCGCAACTGCAGGCAAACTCACATTTAACCAGGGAGAGACGTCCAAATCGCTTTTTATAGCATTCGTCAGCGATAGTGTTTTTGAAGGTGATGAAACGCTCAATGTAAGTCTCAGTAACCCGAGCGGCGGAGTCGTGCTAGGCACTCCGGTGACGGCGGTATTGACCATCAAGACTCCGCCACTCTTTTTGATATTGGAAGAGTCGGCGTTGGATCCAAACCAGGTTGCAGCAGTGGATTCATTGTGGTTCACGAGAGATCCATTCCTCGTGATTCCGACGATCGACCTGTTAGGCCAGGGCGCTGACAAAAACACGCGCGTGCTTGTTTTTGTCACAAACCTTCAATTAGCGCCAAACGATGTTGCTTCCACGGTGAGAGTTAATCTGGTTGACAGCGGCGGTCAGACGCATGATATCGGAGCAGAAGACATACGTGTCGTGCCAGGCTTCAATTTCACGCAGATCAAATTCCGTCTGCCTGACAATCTTCCTCCGGGTGCGTGTACGATCAAGATCAGCGCGCACGACCAGGAGAGCAACACAGGCACCATCAGAATCACGAACCCATAGCTCTCGCTCTCGGGAGTGAGGGAGATTATCGCGCTTCTCGCAACTGTTGGAAGAAACTGAGCACTTCCTAGTCCACTTATTGAAACGGAAAGCATCCATGATTCAAGTCAAAAAATGGCGGCTTGTATTTGTCTGCCTTCTCACACTCTGGGCCTGCTCGATTCAAGCCCAGGATCGAACAATTGTTATCAGCGGTAGTGTGGTTACTCCGGAAAGAGTTCTCAACAAGGGATGGGTTGTAATCAAGCACAAGAAAATTAGCGCTGTGTCGGACACGCTTCCCAAAGAAGAGGATGCCATCTGGGTCGACACCAACGACATCATCTTTCCCGGTTTCATTGATCTACACAACCATCCCATGTACGCGATGTTTGAACTATGGGAGCCCGGGCAACTGTTCAACAACCGCTACGAATGGCGCTCGCTTGAGAAGTACAAGCAGGAAATTTCTACGCCGGCTCGTAACATACAAGATGATCAGCAGGGGTTTTGTGACATCGCGCAGTTTGCTGAAGTGCAGGCAATAACAGGCGGGACCACCACGTTCTCAGGTACGTTCCTCCTCAGATCATTTTCGACTTTTCCTGCTTGCTTATCTCGACTCGCGGTGAGGAAGCTGGAGATTGATACCGGCTTTTACCCAAGGCGCGGACAGGAAAGAGTCCAAAATGTTCTTGGTATAGGCCGAGATTACAATGAAGCGACTGCCGCCGCAGTGCGAAGAAAGATTGCCGAGAAAGAAATTGATCTTGTGTTAATCCACGTCGCCGAAGGAAAGAGGACAGACCGTGAATCCATTGCGGAATTTGACGTGCTTAAAGCGCGCGGGTTTCTCACTCCCAGTACGGCCGTGATCCATGGTGTCGCATTTGATAAGAGTGATTTTGCAAAGATGAGATCAACGGCGACGGCCCTCGTCTGGTCTCCGCAAAGTAACATGATTCTCTATAGCACCACTACGGACGTGATTGCTGCTTTCCGAGAAGGTGTTTCGATCGCCCTCGCGCCGGACTGGGCGCCTTCGGGAGCCAAAAACATGTTGGGTGAAATCCAGTATGCCGCCAAACTCAACAAGACCACGCTCGGCGGATTCTTTTCGAATCAGCAGTTGTTCGAAATGGCCACCTCCATCCCGGCGAGAATTGCACAAATCGACGACAAGGTAGGAACGATTAAGCCGGGACTGTTCGCCGACTTATTCCTACTGCGCGGAGACGCAGCCCAGCCATACGACAGCCTGGTCCAATCAAAGCCTCAGGACGTTTCGCTGGCCTTAGTCAACGGCGTCCCAATCTATGGTGACGCGGCGTTGATGAGTAAGTTCAATGTAACCACGGAGCCGGTTCCGTTTTGCGGCGAGACGAAGAATCTGAATCTGGACGTGCTGCCTAATGGAAAACTATCAGCAGTGCAGCAGCGTCTCGGGGAAAAAATGCAAGCTTACAAGCTGAAACTTGCGAAGGTTGATCCGTGTGCACAGTGATGCATGCAATTGAGCCTGACGGGAAGGCTCTCACTCTCCGCCCAATCCGATAACCACGATTTCAACGTTGGTATGACAACGGGGAGGCGTCTGCGTGACGCCTTATGAGAGTCGGGTTTAGGCCCGGTCTGACATAAGCTCAGGGTTGATGACATCGTCGTTCAACCATGAACGGGAGGAAAGCCTCATCAAGCAAGTGACGGGCCTATTCGGACTCTGGAGACGAATGGTCCATGACCGCGGCGGCACTACGATCAGATTTGAAGCCTACCTTACGAAGCAGACTTTGAAGACTGAGAAATCTCTTCTTCTGCCTCGCAAACTTTGGCTATTTCCTTACGAATTTTCTTGTAGTTCTTCCAATCAAAACCGATCAGGAAGTGGTAGGCCGCCCTCGCCCCACGAATGAACAAGTCTTTTTTGGCTTCGTCACTGAGTTCAAAGTTCAACCAGTTGTGATCCCCAGGATCGATATCTGTCACCAGCTTCTTGTAATCGGGATTTTGGCTGATGAAGTCGAAATCCAAAGTATGACGTGCCGAGTCGAAGATGGCGCCGAGCATTTGGAACGGGCTAGCAATATCTCGAGGGTTAAGTCTATCGGTTCCCAGCCGAGCGCCGAAGGTCGGAGCGAGCGGCACAAACTCCGGCTTGTGGAACAGGTTGATCGGGAAATTCGACATGATGCCGCCATCGATGAAAAGGCATTCCGTCGGTAAGTTCCCGGTGTATTGTGCATGTTGAATCCAGTTGTTGCGAGCGTTATCTCCCTGGGGTATCGACTTCACTCTATAGGGGTGAAAGAAGCCGGGCACAGACATCGAGGCACGCACGTAATGAGCTGGATGCACCTCATTTTCATCCTCCCAGTACAGGCTTGTCATTTTCGGGAATTCGACCTTGGTCTCTGTAGTGATGTCGGCTGCGATCAGCGCCAGGCGAGTGTTCGTTGATCCGCTTCTCAACTTTCTGGGATGTCGCGCCTTGACGTTTTTAGGTGACGCCATTCGTTCCTTTAGTTGCGCTGTTGTTTTTACGCCGTCCTTATCGAGAATCTTTTTGATCCAGTTGTAAAATGCCTTTCCTGGATTAAGGCCCAGATCATCCTCTAAGTTGTTGAGCACCTGAACGAATTTCGCAACTATGTAGGGTCCCGGTATGGTTTTTTGCACCACGTTCTGCTGTCCAGGTTCGCGAAGCATTGCTTGAATGAAGTCTTTGGCGTCGCCATCGCCGTCGACGAAACTTCCCATGTCGACGCTAGCGAGATGGGATAAAATTTCTTCACTTTTGGCCTCCTCCGGCTTGCCTAAACTGGCGAGTAATGCGGCGTTGATGGCTCCGGCCGAGGTCCCTCCGATGCGTAAAAACCTGATCCCTACTTGCTCTAACACGTAGGTATACCCGACCAGGGCAATGCCGAGAACGCCTCCTCCTTCCATAACCAAGTCGACGTACTGGTGGCCCTCATCATCTATGATGTCAGAGTACTCTTTTTTCCCGTGAGACTTTTTCAGATCCTCTACTAAGTTAAGCACCTGAGCCTCACGCGTGAAGTACTCCGTGCCAACCACACTTCTCTTTTTTGAAGCCATAGTATTCCCCTTTTAAATAAACTTGACGTCGAGTCTGGCTCGCACTGAAGGAGCATTCCACCGTCCGTAAGGACAGGAGACAGAGACGTGTTGATCGAGTACCCCTGGCCTCACGATTTCTCGTATCAACACACGTACTGAACTAACGACTTTAATTGGGCGTGATTTAACGCTGGTGTTTGTGTCTTGAGTGGAGGCTCACCAAGAACTGTAAAGAAGTCGTAGCGCTAAAGATATGCACACGTGATGCGCGTGTCAACAGTTACTGCCCGGACTACCAACGCGCGCAGCGCGGTGCAGAATTCCCTTTGGCTTAGCTCTGCACAAATATCCGGCTGATCAATCCGTTGTCGCTGCCTGCCTCGCTGCTCAAGATGTAGACGTCTTCATTCATGCCGAGGAAGATCGTGCCGATGGTTGGCAGGTTCGCGGCCAGCGGAATCGAGGCTAGTTCCTCTCCAGTGGAAAGCCGCAAGACGACAAATGAATCGGTCCCGTTCTGGAAATTGT
The DNA here is from genome assembly GCA_035278765.1 of Pyrinomonadaceae bacterium. Classification (GTDB taxonomy): domain Bacteria; phylum Acidobacteriota; class Blastocatellia; order Pyrinomonadales; family Pyrinomonadaceae; genus PSRF01. The sequence goes on from DATEIS010000440.1 coordinate 39,506, forward strand.
CGATGTAGAGCAGATCGCGATCAGGCACGATGGCCGGAGATGCGCTCACTTTGTAGACGCCCTTGCGCTCCCACAAGCGCCGCAGTGTGCCATCAGCTAAGACGGTATGGGCGCCAAGAAAGTCATTGATCGGATCGTAGTAGACCAGTGTTTGTGTCTCGAACGGATCGCCGGCGACCATGAAAAAGTTGAAACCCGGAAGGTCACTGTCGAAAGCATTAACGCCTTCGAGTTTCACCGGTAGGTCGTCGACATTCACTGGTTGGTCATAAAGATTGATAGGCGTGGTAGCGCCCGGCGCAGTATTGTCGGCAAAAACCACTTGCCCGATCTCGCCAAAGAGCAGCGGTGAACTGGCTTGTGTCGTGCCATCGCCTGCAACGCGATACCCGCGCGTCCACGGCTGGTCCAACAAGAAGCCTGTATCCGTAATCTTGAAGCGCAGCGATTCCGTTGCGTTAACCTGATACAACATGGCTGATCCGTCCGGCGCTTGCTGGATTGTCAGCCTTGCCGACGAGAGTGCCTCGGATTGCTGAACATCGATCTTCAATGTGTCTGGGTCTACCAATAACAGCCAGCCGTTGACCGAGACGCTATCAATGAAGTAAAAGCCCTTGATCACCAACTCACCGGATGCAATCACCTGCAGCCCGTTATAGGTGGTCCAAAAATTCTGTTCCTTGCTGTCTCCAACCAACGGCAGCGGCGCGCTCAACACCACCTTCATCTTTTCGGGATCCACCATGTAGAGGACAGAGCGGGAAACGGCGTATACAAAACCATTCTCATGCATCAATAGCCCACCGGTGTAATTGATGGTCTCGCCCTCGGTAAGATCCAACTGCGTCACCTGCATTGTCAGCGGATTGATTTTGGCTAGATAAGGCACGGATCTCCGGCTCTCTTCAGCCGCTGCTCCGATGCGCGCGCTTTCCGTTGAATCTCCTGTGCCACCATTTTTGATCGTTTGGGTAAAGATATTCAGCATGAACGGACTGCCGCCGATGACAAACACTTCATCTTTAGCACGCGTGTAGCCCCAAACAGGTAGATTAAGGTTGGCGGTTGTAACAGCCAATTTTGCGGGATCAAAATCGGCAGGCAGCCCGACGTTTGACACGGCGTGAGAACGCCACAGATCGGTATGCTCACTGGGCCAAACGGTTTCGTAATAACCAGCACGTTGCGGCGCTAGCAATTGTTTGTCGGTTAATGGTTGGATAATGGGTGTACCCGTGGCGTTTGCGTCTTCTAAAGTCATAATCCTCCGTAAGGTGCGTTAAGCAGTCGATCAGAAAGCCTCATCTCTGAAGCTCGGATCTTAGTAATGGAAAACGATTAACTGGCTAGCCTCGGGGCGAGTTGCGAGGATAGTGCTCGTGAGTTCAGCTCATGCTGCGAGCGTTCGCAAACATATTACCGCCGGTTCGGAAAGTCAATATAAGTTCCCGATGTGAGGACCTTATTCAATGGCTCGAGCTACGGCTCTTGGGCTGAGGTGCTTAGTTCGAATCCTATCTGGGGAAGCTTGGTAGAGAAGAATAGAAGGAGTTCGGTGAGTACATATTGAGGGACAGATCGCTCGAAAGAACGCCTGATGTGGTCTGCCTTTTTGCTTTGCTTTCTCTGACTGCTTGTAATAGATTATGCCGTGTTCTCCTAACTCCCACTGCATAGGAAACTCACATGACAGCCTTATCACGTACACGCGGCTTCTCTACCGCTAACGGCAAATACTCATAACTAACAACACCCTGAATGCGGCCCGCTGATTGGCTTGTACCTGGCGCTCACGTTCTGTGGAGCCGAGTCGACAGCAGGTCCTTCAAAATGCCACAAGTGCCATCATATACGATGCGTGTAATGGAACCGCTCATTTCATGCGGAAGAGAAACGAAGGGCTAACACACCATCCCGATTTTATCCAGATCAAGATACACATAGAGTTTAGGCGGCTTCCAAAGTGAGGAATTAGATGACCGACAAGGAAATAAAAAGTTGGCTAGACATAGCTCCAGCATACTTGAACTTCGCAATCAGGTTTCTGCGTTGGGAGCGCACGGCTTTTGCGAGTGTTGCAAAAGCTGGAGAGGTGTCGAGGGATCTGACCTCAATTCTTTTGGGTGGCGTCGCCCTGTCATATTTAATTGCTTTCGTCGCCGCGCCTGCACAGCTTGAACAAGACCCCTCTCGACTAGTCCAGTGGCTCTCCAAGGTTGAGTACCATCTGCTTCCGCTCATTGGCTTATTCGCCACGCTTGTTTTAGCGATCGCGACCCACTTGCTCGGCAAACTCTTCGCACGATTCTCCGCCTTCAGCCGCAGCCAATCTGGCCGTTGGGATCCTCGGTTGGGAGGCACTCTCGAAGATTCTGTAAATTCGGCGCTAGGTTTTGCTGCGGTGTTTTTGCCGACTGCTACGACCGCACTATGCATCATGAATTGGTTACCACTACGCCTTTGGATACCTGGCGTCACGGGAATTATTTTGGCCTTCCTTTTCGTTGCGTACTTTACATTTTCTTTGTCCTCTACGCATCCGGATACAGGCTATTTTCAGGCATTTCTGGCGTTATGGGGAGCCATAGCCGTATTTTGCTTGGCGCTCTATTTCATCGTGTGGTTGGCAAGTCCCGTATAACTAAAACATCTAGCCCGACGCGTGCGGAGAAGCTTCGTTTTTAGCTCTCTTTTGCTGAATGGATAAGTGATACGAGCGCGGTCAGATTCGGTGCACCGATGAACACGGCGACTAACAACTCATTAACCCGACGACTCGATAGCATACTTTCATGCTTCTTCCTTCGATATATCTTGTGTGCTGCTTGCTCGGCGCAGGTTAATTCTAGCGACGGGTGCTTCAGTATTATAAAAGTGACGAAGAATGTAATCTGGGTCAAAAGCTATGCCGATTCCATCAGACTTAATCGAACATTAGCTCTGTGGCTTGTGCGCCAAACTACTGCGCCCGCAAGATTTGGAAGAAACTGAGCATTTCCGTCGCTGGCGTCAACAAGAAGTTGCGAAGATTGTCCAGTGTGGTGATCACTATCACCTTTCAGATTCCAGGCATAGTCCACTCGGGAAAGTGACCTCAAGTCTTGATCATCAGGCGCCACTGGTGGACACCGTCATTCGCTGAAACCTCACTCAAAATAATAGACATGGTGGTTTTCCGAAGTAGTTCTCGCGTTAAATGGTGGAAGCCGATCAACTCGCGCTCACACTGCATAAGGAAACTCACATGACAGCCTTACCACATACGATACACGTAGTTAGGCTCCGCAACTCACCACTCAACTCAAAGGAGAATCAAAATGGCAAACCTACCATACGGCATCAATGCGTGGATCTTTTTGAACGAAGATGAACCACCCAACACCAACTACAACAGCTCAAACAGTTGCTATCAATCGCTCATTCAGTACAAAACATACAACAGCGTAACTTTTCTTGGCATTGCCTTTTTTGAAGTTATCCCTGCATCCAATGGTTCCACCACCATCCAAATCGGCAGCGCGTCTCATCCAGGTGGTCTAACCAACCAGGATTATTTGAATTTCGTGCTCCGTGACGCACGCCAAGTCAATCCGAATATTAAATTTTTGGCTACGATGGTGTATTCGGGCAATAACACCCTGGCGGCAGTTTTTTCAGGCGGTGGAGATCCGCAAACACAGGCTACCGCGTTTGCCAATAATCTGGTGACCTATCTAAAAAATAATGGAATGAATGGTATGGATGTTGATTGGGAACCTCCCTTATCCGATCAAATGACCAAATCGCAGTTTCAAATTTTATTTTCTACGATTCGCAAGGTGTTTGATCAGCAGCCAGTGAAATATTATCTGTCATTCACGCCGGCATGGCCCACTCCTACGATTGATTACCCCACCGTCAATAGCGCGTTTGATTTCGTCTCTCCTCAATTCTACGACGGCACTCCGTTATCAAGCTTTCTCGGTGCTGGAATATCCCCGACCAAGATCGGCTATGGTGCACAGTTTGAGCCGGGAAACGCAGCGCCCAACGCCAGCGCACAACAGGTATGGAACGCCGTGTCGCCGGGTTTTTCCTACAACAATACCCAGTATAGTTACCAGGATATTTTTATGTGGCGATTCAACTCCGGCAACTTTCAGTTTGAGCAAGCCCAGTTCATGATTCTTTATCAACTCGGAAACCCGCCCACCGGCAATGCCTTCGACGACACGCCGATTATCGGGGCGGCGGGTAATCCCAACATCACCCAAATGACGATCCGATCGGGCAACGTACTCGACGCCATTCAGGCCGTCAATACCGGGACGGGCCCATATAACACCGGTACTCAGAATACGGGAACCGGGATATTTACGTTGTTGCAACACGGTGGAAATAGCGGAGGAAGCCAAACGGTCACTATTCCGCTTAACGATCCGATCGTGTCAATTTCCGGCTACACCGGTATATGGTATGGCTGGCAATGTGTTTTGCAACTCACGTTGACCGGAAAAAGCGGAGCCAAGTATGGTCCATTCGGCACCATGGCCGGTTCAACCACCAAGACCCCTTTCACACAGTCTGCCCCAACCGGCAAGAGCGTGGTTGCCTTTAGCGGATCCACCGTGACGGTTCCGTTGGCAAACGGCAGCCAGACAGCAATCATTGCAAGTTTGAATGCTGTATTTGCCTAACCCATCATTCCACCGGGCCTGCGCGAAAAGCCGCGCAGGCCCTAATCTGAGATTCGGAATTGCGAGTAGGGCATAGTCTTTGTTTCTCGCTTGTGATAGTAGTGACGAACATAGGGAGAAAGGAGCGATGAGATGCATATCCTGGAGCATCTGTTTTTAGTAGGTGAGTTCCCCCCGCGAGCCCACCTACTGTCCGCGCTAACGCTGGAGCAAGTCGTGCTACGTCCGGACGGTGCATCGCACTCGATCTACGAGGAGCTGTGGCACGTTGTGGCGTACCAGCAGAGTATTATCAAGCCGGGCGATCCGGCCTACGATGTGTACCCGAGCGCGGCGCCAGAGCACGAGCACCAATGGCACGACCTGGTGCGTGTGTTCATGGACGGCGCTCGCGCTGCAGCAGCGTTGGGGCAGGAGCCTGAGAGGTTGGCGTTCGAGGTAGAGCCGGGCGTGACACTTGGCGACGAGCTGAACAGTGTGGCGGTACATAACGCATATCACCTTGGCAAGATCGTGGCGTTGCGGCAGCGGATCGGCGCGTGGCCGCCCACCGAAGCGTCGGACGCGTTATAACCGCAGGCGCGCAGGGTGGCCTCAAGTTTTGTGTGACCTTCGCCGACTTTAATCGTTTTTAGCGACGCCGATAATACTTCTGCTATCCCACCAGGTATCGGAAGCGCCTTCACCAATAAGTCTAAACACTAGATTCAAGAAGAGCACCAAAATAGCACGTAATTGAAGTTCAATTCGGGCTTTGAGTCCCGAACCCATAACCGGCTTGCCTCTTTCAATATGAACACTGCTGAATACTTGTCTCATGACTTGAGCTAGACTCTCGCGAGTAAACCCCACCTCATGCGTAAAATCCATATAGCGTTCATGCTGAGCAAGAACCCAGTCCATGTTCGGTACGTCAATGATAACTATGCCGGCTGGTTTAAGACTTGACTTGATCTCATCTAACAGGGGAATAACTTGATCCTTCTGTATGTGTTCCAATACCGCCTTGAGAATAATAACGTCGAACTTTTCGACGTTCTCGTCAAGATAAACAAAAGCATCCGCGTATGAGATATCAGCCGATGGAACAATCTGTTTGGCTTTCTCAACATCGAGAGGTGAAAGATCTACCCCAAATAATTTCTTAAATTCAAGAGAATGTAATGCTGCCAGCAGATAACCTCTATTACAAGCAATCTCTAAGATTTCCGCTGAGTTTCCGTCCAGATTTCCAAGATGCGGAAGATAATTGACTCGGGTATATTCCCGGAAAAACGCGAGCTTCGATTCCTCATCAGCATCCACGTGCGATACATGCGTCGCATTATAGGAAGAAAATAATTTACTTCTATAGTCGCCTGACATTTCGATCCGGCGCTCTCTACGTGCTTTGGAAGTATTCACGACTGACCTTTTTTGCGTTTCTTGCGGATGAGTTGTAATTCCAAAGGGTACTCAAGGCGTCAAAATATTTAATGCCGCCAAACGCCGCGCTTGAGCGGATCGCACACGCAACTTACCACAAAGCACGAGCTTCACGCATGGTCCTGTTCTCTGTTTGATTTTATCCGGTTAGAGCGCGCACGATTATGCGGCCCAGATGCCCAAGCGGAATCCGTTATAGCTTTGCCTCAAGAGTAAGAATCGCACTTGGATCGGGTCAGTACAGGGAGCGGTAGCGACCTGGTCGGAGATCAGCATGCGATATTCCTAACGATTTTGATCCCTACGGTTGGACCAGGTCGCTATCGCTCCCTGTACTGCCCCGATCCAAGTACGATTCCTACTTTTGAGGCAAAGCCAACCGTTACTCATATCGCAAGGCTTCAACGGGATCGATCTTCATTGCACGACGCGCGGGAACGTAAGACGCAATGAGCGCTACCATAATCAATATCAACGTCACGAACGCTAAAGTTGCCGGATCAGTCGTGCTTACTCCGAACAACAAGCTGGCAATTAATCGCCCGGTAGCAAGTGAAACCAATATGCCAAGCGCAATGCCTACGACAACCAACCCGAGAGCTTGCCTCATTACGAGTTTTAGTACGTCTCTCACACTCGCGCCCAATGCCATCCGAACCCCGATTTCATGTGTCCGGTGTGAAACAATGTGCGACATCAGACTATAAAGGCCAACCATTGACAGTAATAAAGCTCCGGCGCCGAGAATGCTTGTAAGCAGTAGACCAAACCGCCGGCGGGATACTGACCCAGTCACCTGTGTCTCCATTAACCGGAGGTCGCTGACTGGCAGATCTTTATCGACTTCGGAGATGGTACTGCGCAACACGCCCGATATGCTCGCCGGGTCGGATGTTGTGCGAACCACCAGGTTAGCTACGGACGGCGGGCGTTGCAGAGTGTGTAAGTAAAATCCGGGATAAGCCGCGATATCCAAACCCTGTTGTTTGATGTCGCCAACAATTCCAATAATCTCGAAAGCAGTCGGTTTATCCAGGTTGAGGACCAGGTGCTTTCCCAAAATGTCTTCGTCTGGAAAAAAATGCTCCTTTAAATACGTCGCGGCTGCCTGGTCCAGGATCGCGACGCGCGGAGCATCCATACCGTCTTGCTCGCCAAACGTGCGGCCGGCAATTACCGGAATTCTCATGGTGTTGAAATAGTCCGAGCTGGCGCTTCGGTAAGTCCACGTAAAACCCATCGCCGGATGGACGACGCGTTCCTGCAAATTGACTGGAACGATCAAACTGCCGGAGAAGATAGGCAGATAATTGATTGTGCCAACATGAGCAACTCCGGGAAGGTTGCTGACGCGATCGATAATCTGCTGGTAGAGAGCGCTACGCTTGGTCCTGTCCGGGTATCTTGTCTCCAGTGGCGCAACTTCCAACGTCAACACATTATGAGTATCAAATCCGACTTTTTCCTGTAACAACTCGCGAAAGCTACGGAATAACAATGCAGCATTGACCAGCACCAGTACTGTCAGTGCAACTTCTGAGACCACGAGTAACTTTCTCAGTCGTGGAGATAGAAGAGAATCGCTTCTGACTGAACCCTCGTTGACGATGCCACGGATCGAGGTTCTCAACACTCGCCAGGCAGAAATCAAACCGGGGATGATCGCCGCCGGGATTGCTATAGCAAATGCGAAAGCTATCATCCTGAGGTTAATACCGACTTCTTCCGGATGAGGAATAGACGTCGGACTCAGTGGCAGCATTGCTTTGGTGGCCCAATAAGCGATCAGCAGGCCCAGTAAGCTTCCCAACACTCCGAGTATCAAACTTTCCAGCAAATGCTGGCGCATCATCTGGAACCAGCCGGCGCCCAAAGCCGCTCTTATTGCCATGTCTTTCTGACGCTCCGCCGAACGGGCGACCATCAAGCTCGTGGTATTGGCGCCGGCGATCAACAAGAGGCAAATCGCGGCAGCAAGCAACATCAGTAATGAGGAGCGCAGGTTACCAAACCAGTGGTCACGCAATTGAATCAACAATAGCCGGTCTTTCTGCTGGAGCTTCAGTTGAGGCTGAGATTGCCTGATTCGCTCAAAGACAACATCGGTTCTCGCTTGTGCCTGTTCGAGCGTGAGCCCTGGCTTCAGACGGGCGATGGTTCCACTTCCTTCCTCCTGCGCAGTCTTAATTAGTGTGTCGTCTGGAACGAGGGGTATCCACGCGTCAGCTTCCCTTCCATCCACCTGGAAAAGAAAATCGGAAGGCATGACTCCTATCACCGTAAATGAACGACCATTTATAGTGATCTGTCTGCCGGCAACGGCGGTATCTTGATTGAAGACCTTGCGCCACAAACCGCTGCTGAGTACTGCTACCTGATTTCCCTGTGAATTGCTTTCGGCCGTGGAAAAGACATAACCAACCTGGGCAGGGACGGCGAGAATCGAGAAAAAGCTTCTTGAGGTCCGTGCTAGTTTGATAACCTCTGGAGTCCCTCCGCCTCCCAGCGTGACTCTACCGAGCTCATATTGAGCTACAGCTTCGAAAGCATCATCAGGCTGTACCACGGCTTCGCCATCATCTGCCGAATCCTTGAAGAGCGGCCAGGCATTCTCGACCGACACCAATCTGTCCTGATCCTTGAATGGCAGCGGACGAATAAATAATCGATCGATGACGCCGAAGATCGCGACGTTAGCGCCGATCCCAATAGCGAGCATTACGACTATTGCGGCAGTAAAGACAGGATTCCTGATCAGTGTTCTCAGACTATGTGTAAACTCCATTGGAAAACTCCTCTGGTTGTTCACAAATTACGAGCTAATCCGAAGTGCTGACAATTCAAATGTCTTAATACTGCTGGGCTTGTAGTAAGGAGGTTCCAACGGGGATAAGAAATCCAGGTGGAAGTCCTTGCCAAAACCATAATCAGGGGCAATTACCCAGTCTCCCACAAAGTGATAATTGGAGAAGAGCGGATTAGTAGGCCTGAAATCTCGACCGATCGCACGAAGATCAGCGTCGAAAACATCCATCATTTGCTCGTAAGCGGAATTTCGGATGCTAGTCCAGACCAGCAGAAGCTTCTTCGAGCTGATGTAGTCGAGGTCAAAGATGGCTGGATACTGCTTAAGCCGGCCACCTTGTGACAGGTCTTCGGCAGTCACGTTCCGACTCTCAAACTTACCGTCACCGCGCCCAACGAGTGGACGATCGAAAGGTTGGCTAAAGGTAGTCAACAAAGAGTTGTTATCAAGCGAATAGACATAGATTTTGTACTCGGTAGGATCGGAGACAAATAGTTTGGCAGCGCCGATTGCGTAGCTAATCTTCCCGAGGCCAATGGCATCGTTGTATGAGATCGGAAGTTGTGCCCGATAGATTTCTGAAAGCTCACTATTGCTGAGGTTGAATCTATACAGGGTCTGTTCGGAAACATTTGCGGACGTGGTTGATTTGCCAAGGATGAAAATAGCGTTTCGACCCGCATCATAGCGCGCATTTAGCGCCGAGACCTGAAGTGGCAAACGACTCTCTTTGATCAGTCGTGTCCCGTTATCCGGGTGTGAGGTAAGAATTTTCTGCGGCAGAATGAAATGAAAGTCACCGTCATTTCCCGCACAGGCCGCTCCTGTCTGAACTTCCGCAGGAATCGGAATATTTTCGACGACGAGGCCATCCACATTTCGCTTTTCAATCTGGTCCGATTTTTGAACGTAAATATGGCCCTGTGCATCAACATCGATAATGTTAACTAACGAGTCGAGGTTGAAGGCGTGCGCCGGTTTTGTCTCATTAAAAAGATCGAAAGTTGGGGTGAGATTATTGCCGGGCTTTTTCGCGGTTTCTGTCCTATTGCTTATGGCCTCGATGACCTGTTTCTCTCTTTCCTCATCTAGTTGGCCCGACCACGATTCCAAAACTCTTCCCCGCCGGTCTACCAGTATCAGAGATGGCAGCGCGGAGATTTTAAGTTCACTTAATTTGACGTTTGAAAGGTGGGGTAACCGTTCCAGTCCTTCCTTTCTCAGGTATTGTTTCGACTCCCAGTCGTCATTCGGCAGTATTGCAACGAGTTGTGTATTTCCCGCGCTAGTGCCCTGTAGATGGAGTAAACGCTTATAGAATTCTGCACTGCGTTCGCAGAAAACGCAGTCTTTGTCGATAGCAAGAATTAGTGTTCTCGAATGAGTTTTATAATCGAGATTGAGCGCGTCGGCGATCCTTAGATCTTTGGCTATTGTGCTGCCTTTCGGATCGACCTGCTTCTTATACAGCCTGCCGTTAAGATAAATAACGGCCACTGTGACAAAGAGAGCTATAACCAGAACGGTGGTAATGATGTCCAGGTATTTTCGAAAGCTGCTTGAATTCATGATGGCCTCCTCATACTGGTGGAAGTTGACGAATTTTTACCTGGACGTTGACGAAAGGCTGTCAACGTCCAGGATTGTGAGACGGATCTCCGCCGATCATTCAAGTTCTTCGGAGGCTTTGGCGCATTTTCCACACCCGGTATCCCCCGATTTGATCACGCAATTGCAACTAGTGTCGGCTTGACACTCGCAGCAAACACTCAACGTACAATCGTTTTTGCATGTGCCATCACATGCAAATGCCTCCACTGCGCTACTTTGCCGGTTGCCGAACATCATCACGGCGGACAGCACAAGCACAGCCAACTTAAGGTAGAGCCAAGTCTTTCTCATGAGTCCCCTCCTGAAAGTGAGTTATGGGTTGAGCAGTCCTGACGATGGTCCATGCCAAGAACTGGTTTGCGGGCTCGACGGCCCACGTTCGGCCATCCTCAGATCTACTGTTGGTGTTAGCGACTAAGTTACAGGGGGTATTTCAGGGGTTCTTAGTGCTCATGCTGGGACCGGAAGTGGGAAGCTCGCGAGGAATCGCCCGTGAGTAATTACCGGCTCATGATCGCCGACAAATATATACGCTTTAATAGGAATGTCAACCAAAATTTTGGATGTTATTACTGCTCAATTAAGTGTCTGCATTCCGTTTTCGCGGGTGGTGTCTTAATTTGAATTTCTCAGTGCACCTCTGTGTTCTCTGTGTCTCTGAGGTTATAGGAATCGGCGATACAACAACCACAGAGACACAGAGGACACAAAGGTTGCACAGAGAAGAATTCCAGTTAGGACACTACAGCAGCCGGGTCGATCTACTGCACGACTCTAATCGTACCGCTGTTACTAATTAGCCCGTGGGCAAGGATCTGCACAGTGTGAAAGCCCTCGGGCAAAAAGTTTGGTAACCGGAATACAACCTGAGTCAGATCCGTGTTGGGTACGGCACGGACGTCTTCGGCAGGAACAACATCTCTTCCCAGCACAATGACGGCGACCGCTGACGGCGTTTCACCCGGATTCAGTTGCAGATTCCTGACAAAAAGAACCACTCTGGTATTTCGATCGGATCCGTTCGCAAACTGTTCGGGAAGAGACACCACTCGGAATGGATCTCTGACGTGAAAAACCGCGTCGAGCGCAGCGACGTGGTCAACAAATGGCCCGGACTCTTCATAAATTAATTCGAGCACATCGTCGTCAAGAATCGTGCCTGTAGCATCAAAACCGAAGACTACGGCGTTCTCGGCATTCGAGAAGCTAAGCAGGATAGTTTCATTAGCCTCGGCGCTTGTATCGCCGCAGACTTTCACCGGAATCGTAAACGACGTAGCGCCTGGTTGCAGCGTGGCCGTGCCTGATTTCGATTCGTAATCTATGCCCTGATTACCACAAGCAACTCCACCAAAGGCGCCCCCCTTATTGGAAGTGGCATAGTCAACACTGACCGTGCGGCTGGTTACGGCTGAGAGAGTCAGCGTGAACAACATCTCGGTGCTGCTGCCGGCGCCTCCTTCGTTAAGACTCGGTCTGTTTAGTTCCAGGATCAAAACTCTACTGCTGTCTTCAATCGTCACGAGCAACTCGCGGGGCATGCCCAGCGCTTCGGGAATTGAAGCGTTGCGCAATACAACGGTGAAAGTTTCATCCGGGTCATTCGAAGCATCTGCGAGAATCGGAATCTGAAAAGTCTTGCTCGTCTCCCCGTCACTGAAACTCAATGTACCGGAGGTGGAGGTGTAATCCTCATCCGCGAAAGCCGTGCCTTCTGCGGTCGCAAAATCGACCGTCAGAGGACCAGTGCTACCTCCCTGGCGCAGCACAGTTACGTTCAACAAACCCAGGTCTTCGTGTACCTTGATTGAGTTGAGACTGAAATGCACACTTCCGATCAGGCCCGTTGAGTTGCCTGTCGAAAACTCGGAAGTATTTCCTTTTGCATCAGTGGCAGTCGCAGTTACGGCTTGAGTGGCGCCCACAGGCGTTTGGAATGTCACATTAATAGTCGCATCGCCACTACCGTTCGTATTCACGGTTGTCGTGTGAAGAAACAGCGCGCCTTCTCCATTACCCGACGCATCAAGAGTGGCACTGGAATAAAAATCGATTTGGAACGTGGCGTTCGGAGTTGATTTCAAACTCCCCTGTATCGTCGTGCTATTCCCGAGCGACATGACCGACGTTAATACCGGAAAGTTTTGCAGGTTGTTTGGACCAACGTCTGAATCCGTATCGTCGTTGGGAGTCACTCCGGCTGGGTCAAGGTCAATTCCCATCCCGCCGTTTGAAAATATCGAATTGCCGCGAATTGCATTGCCAGTACCGCCCATGAGTCTGATGCCTGGGCCGCCGTTGAATGCGATCTTATTGGCTGCTTCCAATTGCGTGCCGCCAACTGTGTTATTGAACGCATTGGAGATTAGAATCCCCTCCTGATTGTTGGGTAACGGTCCTGTTCCAAGTGAGTTCAATCCAATAAGATTTCCCTGGATTAAATTTCCCGCTGGTGGAGCAGCGGCAAGATTACTGGCCAATATACCGATCTCATTACCTGAAATGACATTTTGGGCGCCAGGGACCAATCCACCTACCAGGCTGTTAGGGCCGGAAATGAAAATGCCGACGTTTGAGGGTTTGAGTGCGTGACTGCCAGTCACGTCCGTGCCGATATAGTTGCCTTGAACGGTAGCTCCTGGAGTATCGAAAAGAGGAGTCAGGATAAGGTTTCCGCGTCCTCCGTTTGCAGCAATCACATTTCGGGCTTCCGGAACAGTGCCGCCCACCGATACCTTGCCAAAAACGACTACACCTTCGCCCTTGTTACCGAGAGGCAACGTGCCGGAGATGTCCGTGCCGATAAAATTACCTTGAAGCTTGCTTCCCTCTCCTCCGAATCTGGCCCCTTCTTGGGAGTTGCCTGAAATCAAGTTTCGGCTTCCTGGAACGAGGCCTCCGATTATTATATTTTGAGAAAAAACCGTCGCATTGATGCCGACTGAATTGGGAATCGCGCTTGTACCAGTGATATCACTTCCAATTAGGTTACCTTGAATAGTGGTGGTTCCAGTCACGCTCCCTATCAAGATGCCGTTAATATTTCCCGAGATCAGATTACCCGCGCCGGCTGCAGTTCCTCCGATCAAGTTATTTGTGGTGGTGCCATTGAAGGAATCCGAAATTGTGACTCCATTCAGGTTCCCTATACGGACCTTACCAGCGGCATCGGTGCCTATGAAGTTTCCCTGGATAACGTTGCCGCCGCCGTTTACTACAACGCCGTTATTGATATTAGCAATCACGTTGCGCGTCGCGGCCGTGGTCCCGCCAATCACATTGTTTGACGAATTCGAAAGCAGTATTCCGTCGAAGTTTGCGAGCCTCAGATTTCCTGCAGCATTGACACCAATATGGTTTCCCTGAATTAAACTATTGTTGCAATCGCTTAATACGATCCCGGTACCATTGAAACGGACAATTGCCAGGCCGCGCACTGTGCTGCCGGCCTTGATAACCAGACCATTGTTATTGCCGGCGAGCGCTCCATCGAGTTCGATCAGTGGCGTGCCTGCGTAGCCCGGTTGGGTTGAGGCATCGATTACGACCTGCTCAGTAATCTCGGGCAAAGGCTCCAGCAGGCTGATTACCTTCACTCCCGGTCCAGGAATATTGAAAGTGATTGTGTCCGCGCCGGCCGTGGCGTTTGCATTGACCATGGCGTCGCGCAACGATCCGGGGCCGTTATTATTGGCGTTCGTGACTACAAAATTCTGGCTTGTGATGGCAACGCCAACGCGTTTGGCAATTCCTGCTTCGACTGCTGCGGCCGTCGCTGGTGATTGAAATGTGTTTGCAGTGATGGCTAAAGAAATAATCCCGACTGCGAGGAGAGTACAACGCACGTGAGCTGAGCGAACGATGAGTTTTGACATTTGAATCACCTTATTTCGTGAGTACGAGGCTACAAGGAACTTCCGGGCTTCGAAAATGAGGACAAACTTATTGAATCGACGTCATTCTTCCTGCGACCCAGTCAAAAGTCAATAAAGAAACTGCACCAGGATAGAATCACGATTCGAAGCATGTGAAGTATTTCGGCAGTCCGCAACAGCTCTCCGCACACCTTGCACTTCTACACGTATTGGCTTTAATATGTAGAAGACGGAGGTAACAACAGTTGAAGCCGAAATCAGATCTTCCCCAAGGCACGTTAGATTTGCTCATCTTGAAAGTTGTGGCGCTCGGTCCGATTCACGGGTATGCGATCGCCCAACGCCTCGAACAGGTCTCGCGCGGTGTGGTCCAGGTTCCACAAGGCTCGCTTTATCCGGCATTGCACCGACTCGAAAACCGTCGCCTTTTGACAGCCGACTGGAAGGTGACCGAGACCGGGCGCGAGGCTAAGTTCTACCGCGTGACGCGGAAGGGGCAGGCGCAGCTGGAAACTGAAGCCGCGGGCTGGCAGCGCCTGACTCAAGCCGTCAATCTGATCCTCAAAATGTCTGAAGGAGGTGTGGGATGACCTGGTGGCATCGCCTGTTTCGCCGAAGACAACATGAAGAGCAACTCGAAAAGGAACTTCGCCACCATCTGGACCAACATACTAGTGACCTGATCAGGCAAGGCTACAGTCCCGAGGAAGCGCGACGACAGGCCCATCTTGCTCTTGGCGGTTCCGAGCAAGTGAAAGAGATGTGCCGCGATGCTCGTGGGACGCGGTGGTTGGAGGAATTGCTTCAAGACCTTCGCATCGGCTTGCGAATGATGCGTAAGAATCCCGGCTTCACGCTTGTAGTTACAGCCACGTTGGCGCTAGGCATAGGAGCCAACACAGCGATCTTCGGCCTCGTCAATGCGTTGCTTTTGCGACCGTTGCCTGCAGCCAAAGCGCCCAGCGAACTCGTCCTGCTAATGCGCGGTGACGGGCGAGGGCCGACACTCTCTTACCCTGACTTCACGGTTTTGCGTGAACGTAACGAAGTGTTGTCGGACCTCGCGCTCTATACACAGGCGCCGATCAGTTTCGGCAATAACGTGCGCAGTGAAGTCGTTCTCGGCGCTTTGGTCTCCGCAAATTACTTCGACGTGCTCGGAATCAACCCTTCTTTTGGGCGAACATTTCTGCCCGAGGAAGACCGTACGCCCGGCGCACATCCAGTCGTGGTCCTCGCCCACAGCTTTTGGCAGAGTCGTTTCAACAGCGATCATTCGCTGGTCGGTCAAACGATCGTTTTGAACAACCGTCGTTTCACCGTCGTCGGTATTGCTCCTCAAGGGTTCGATGGTGAGAGCCCGCCGATGAAAGTCAGTTTGTGGATCCCGGTGATGATGTTCGCAACGATGAGGGGAGAGTCGGGGACTCACGATCCTCTCAGCGATCGGCACAATGAAAACTTTGGCGCTATCGGAAGGATCAAACAAGGCGTTTCAATCACTCAGGCGCAGGCTGCGCTCGAAACGATCAACCGCCAGCTGGAACAGTCCGATCCCGCTCCACCTGATCCTAATAATGATCGCTCTCTAAACTTGATCAGTCCCCAGGGAATCATGATCGGTCCGATCCGGGAGATGGCAGTGACATCCTCCAGGTTGGCCGGGGCAACTGTACTCACGGTGCTGCTGATCGCGTGTGCCAACGTCGCCAATCTGCTGATGGCGCGCGCAGCAAGGCGGCGAAAAGAGGTTGCTGTCCGATTAGCGATGGGTGCAACGCGAGGGCGATTGATTCGTCAGTTGCTGACAGAGAGTGTGCTGCTGGCACTCGTCGGCGCAACTGCCGGGTTGTTCCTGGCGTACTGGATCAATCAACTGTTGATGGCTTTCAAACCGCCATTCCCACCGCCATTTACTTTTACTCTCGATCTGTCCTTTGACATCCGCACGTTTGCATTTACGTTCCTGCTGGCAGTCGCTACGGGAGTCATCTTTGGTCTGGTCCCGGCGTTGCAGGCCTCCAGACCTGATGTCCTTCCAGCATTGAAGGATGAGAGCAACGCCGAAGGCCAGCGGGTGCGCTGGTTGAATTTCCGCAATGCGCTGGTTGTCATACAAGTCGCACTCTCGCTGGCGCTGCTCATCAGCACTGGTTTGTTCTTGCGTACTCTGCGTTATGCGCAACAAATCGATCTGGGGTTCAAACCGGATCAGGTGCTGGAGAGTTCGTTCAATCTGCGGCTTCTGGGGTACGACGAAGCTAAAGGCCGAGAGTTTTACAAGCAGATCGTTGAGCGACTTGAAAGGCTGCCGGGTGTGCAAACAGCGAGTGTGGCCAATCTGTTGCCGCTCGGTTTTATATGGCTGTCCACACCGGTTGTCCCCGAGGACCGAGAGGTTCCGACCAACGAAAGGGTTGTCGCCGGAACTGTTTCCGTCGGCTCTAAATATTTCGAGACGATCGGTACGCCGCTTCTTCGTGGGCGAGATTTCACTGCGCAGGACACGTTCAAGTCTCCACCGGTTGCTATCGTCAGCGAAAAGTTAGCGCGCACGTTGTGGCCCGAGATCAACGACCCGGGCGAGGCGCTGGGCAGACGGTTGCGCGCCGGTAGATCTGATTTAATTTCTTGTGAAGTAATTGGCGTTGTCAAAGATTCGAGAAATAACATCTTCAATCGTATCGACAGGGAACCGGAACCCACCATCTACAGGCCGTTCGCACAGAACTATGCTGCTCGTGCGTCATTGATTGTACGCACGGATGGAGATCCCCGCGGCTTAATTTCCGCTGTGCGGCGCGAAGTCGCGGCGCTCGACGAAAACCTGCCGCCGCAAAACCTGCAACCGCTCTCCGAAACCGTCAGCCTCGCATCGTGGTCGGCGCGCACGGGCGCGACGGTGCTGGGCCTTTTCGGCTTGCTCGGGTTGGTGCTCGCGGCGATCGGGATTTACGGAGTAATGTCATATTCAGTGTCACGACGCACGCGTGAGATCGGTTTGCGGATGGCCCTGGGTGCAGAGACCCGCGACGTCATAAAGCTGATTGTCAAACAGGGCATGGGCCTGACGTTAATTGGAGCCATGATTGGAGTGATGCTGGCGGTTGCGGTGACGCGCCTCCTGGCTAGTCTGCTATACGGCGTGACCGCAACCGATCCCGTGACGTTCGCTGGAGTGGTGCTTTTCGTGATAGGCGTTGCGGTGCTCGCTTGTTATCTGCCTGCACGTCGGGCAACGAAAGTGGATCCGATGACGGCGCTCAGATGTGAGTAAAGCTCGCCATTATCATTTGATTCAACTGACCTCAAGAGTCCCAGGAGTTCCCGATGCCGCTAACAGAATTTGTCGTTGCCGACCGTAGCGACGCTCAGCGAGTTTGCGACTCCGTCTCCCCGAGCGAAGAATTCGAAGGCATCGATGCAAAGGGCATCGATCCAGTCAAGCTCGGCACGCTGTACGCTATCCTCGCCGACACAGAATACGTTCCCGACTTCGCCGATGATGAGCCCCTTTGCGATGGCGGTGAAGAGGGACCGTGGGTGATGGAAGTGCCAAAAGATCTTGTACTGTGGTTGGCCAAACTAGATGCGAATCAAATCGCCGCGGCGGCGACGACGTGGGCCAACACGGAAGAGTTTTCGTCCGATTACGACGACTGGCCACCTGAGTCGGTCCACGAAGTTCTTTCGGATTTCGCAAAGCTGTGCGCCCAAGCCGTGGCCGCAAACAAAAGCGTTCTGATGTGGATGTCGTTGTAACGATGGCTGAAGTTGGAGTTCGCATCATCACACCGCCACACTATTCTTAATACGTTAGGCGATGGAGCGTCACGAATGACACGACCAACGATCTCCGGCGTCTCACCGTTCTTTATAGTAGCTGATGTCCCGGCAACGCTATCGTTCTATCGCGATATGCTGGGTTTTGAAGTTACGTTTCGTGGTCCAACACCCGACGACGAATTTTTCGGGATTGTCCAACGAGATGGAGCGATGATCATGTTCAAGGCGTTGGGCGAGATCCTGGACGGCAAAGAAATCGTCGTCGAGCCGGTCCCAAACTACAATCGTAAACCAGCCTTTAGTTGGGATGCTTATCTTGAAGTCCCTGATCCGGACGCGCTGGCGGCGGAATTCGCGTCGCGCGGCGTTCGCTTCTCGGTGCCGCTAGGGAACAACGATGATGGTCTAAGAGGTTTCGTGATCGAGGACATCGATGGCTACGGTTTGTTCTTCGGTCATCTTCGAGCTTGACCCACGGGAGATCAATGACACCTATTCTCGCCGCGTTTTTTGAATTCTCCAGCACCGCTTTATGGATGTCCGTCGCAGGCATCGCGCTACTCGTGATTGGCCTGTTGGCCGCGAAGAACGATATCGCTCGGGCTCGTGGCCTCGACCGGATCGTCGCCCTGGCCCACGTGTGCTTTGCCATCCCGTTGGCGATGTTCGGCGCCGAACATCTTTCCCTCGGAAGTTCAATGCTCGGCCTGGTACCGCCCTACATGCCGGGACGTTTGTTTTGGATATATTTCGTCGGCGTTGCGCTGATCGTCGCAGCACTGAGCATCGCGACCAGGATTCAAGTACGCTGGTCCGGACTGCTGTTCGGGATCATGATGGTCCTGTTTGTGGCGATGATTCATCTTCCCGGAGCGGTTAAGAGCGGCGATCGAATCATATGGACCATCGTCTTCAGGGAAATGTCATTCGCGGGCGGCGGTTTTGTTCTCGCGGGAATTGCCTTAGGCCGGTCGCACGGAAAAGGCAAGGGTCTCATCACCGTGGGCCGCGTGCTGATCGCGATCACTGCGATCCTTTTCGGCGTTCTACACTTTCTACATCCGCTGGGCGTGCCCGGAGTTCCACTCGCAAAACAGATGCCTGCATGGATTCCCGCTCGCGCAGTTATTGATTATGTAACAGGCGCATTTCTGATCGTGGGTGGTGTTTGTTTTCTGCTGGCACGAAAGACGCGAATGGCGGCCGCGTATCTGGGAACGTGGATTCTGCTCCTGGTTGTGGGTTACTACGGTCCAATGCTGATCGGTGCGTTAGCGGATCCGAGTTTCGCGACAAGATTGGAGGGCCTCAATTACTTCGCTGACACGCTTCTGTTTGGCGGAACGATTCTTTCGCTTGCTTACGCCACGACCTCCTCCGACTGAAGCAAAATTGCCGTTCACTCGAATGTAGACACATTCGCTACTCGTACCCATTTTCCGTTCTTCTTTTCGTAAGTCATTATGCCCGCGTACACGAATGACCCCCGCAAGATTTAAAAAAGGCCGCTGGAATTAACCAGCGGCCTTTTGTGTTGCAGCAGTGAGAGATAGTCGAGTTACATCACCCAGACTCGCGCTACCCGTGCCTTGAGCTCTTCTGACGCCTCGTGCGGCAACTCCTTCCCGGACGTCATTGCATTGATCCTATTCATATACTGAACCAGTTCCTGGTAGGCGTTTGTTTGTGCAGTCTTGTATTTCCCAGGAAGCGGCGCCTGCAACTCACTGTAGAGGAGACCGAGTTGGGTGCCGGTACCAAACAGTTTTCCCATCGCCGTTTGTGCCGCCGTTGAGCCGGGGGTACTTTGAATTTCATTCGGCTGATTCACGTCGTAGAACTCGATGTTGTCGTTGTTAATCGGTTTTATGACTGTCGCCTGTTCCGGTGAATCAACTTCCTTTTTCCAGGTAGTGTAAACGCCCAGCTTCTGTTTGTTACTACCGTTCGCGAGAGTTTGAATCAGTCCGATGACGTGCAAGTTGGCATTGTTGAAGTTACTGGAGTCCGGAATGAACTCGTCAGTTGAGTGAAGAGCGTAAGTTCTGCCGGACGCATTGGGATTCGCAAGGACACTAAGCAAGTCGAACCTGTTGCCGTAGAGTTGCTGGTAATCAGGATTACCCGTCCTCCACCCGGTTCCACCGCAACCCATGGTGACGATCATCGGAAGCAGGTCTACGCTGGAAGTTAATTGTGGGCGCATCTGTTCCGGGTTCTTCGCAAAGTTATTTGTTAGATCACGAACAACCAACGGGATTCGAATACCCTCTTCGTAAACAGTTCCACCTTTGCCCTGTAGCCCATGCGAACTCGCATATTCGCCGTGATCTGACGTAAAGACAAAAACGACGTTCTCTTTGGCCGCTGCGGTAAGACTGTTCATGAAGTTTCCGATGGCATCGTCCATCTCACCGATAACCTGTAAGTATGAGTCGAGCGCCATCACCCAGTAATTGTTCGGAGCAATTGCTTTGTGAGCAGTTGGGTGGACCGGTGCAGGAGCATAATAGAATCCTGCGGGCTTGGTGACGCTTGTGTATTTCAGTTTCTCGTCGTCTTCATAAATCCCGCCCATCTGATACTGGAACACCTCTTTTACGAGTGTCTGCGCGTTAGGCTTTTGGTTAAGCGCCTGCTGGTCCTGCCAGTTCGGAATTGCCTGACGAATGTCCGAAGTCTTGGCCTGATAGATGGGCGGTGGGTTGTCCTGTGGGGGAACTTCAACGTACGGTCCAGGTGGGACTTCGTGGATTTCTGACGTCATTCCTGCATACACCTGATAGAAATTATCGGCCTGCATTGCGCCCCAGAACCACTGCTTGTCATGAGGATTGACGAAGTTGAGCGTCAAGAAGAAAGGGTCCGCGCCCGACTTCGCGACATGATTGTTAATCCAGTGTGCGGCTTCCCATGCAGGAGTGTCGTCGGTTGCAAGTCCCTGTCCCGCGTAACCCCAATAATCCTGATTCGGTGTGTAGCTGGTGTAGCCATACTTTTCGAGATCTGACACCTGGTAGGACAAGTGCCACTTCCCGAAGTACGGAGTCGCCTTGTATTGTGCTTCTTCGCGCATCAGACGCCCGATCGTTGGAAACGTGGGTTCCAGTGAAGGCTGGGGTAAGCCATCGGGCGGGCTACTTATCAGGGTCAACATCGAATACGTCTGATAACCATAAAGCCCTGTGTGGATAGTCGCACGTGAGGCAGTGCAATCGGACGCGGCCGTGTAGTAGTTGGAAAACTTCACGCCGTCCTTCCAGAGATATTTGTAGAGATTGGGCATGTATTTCGCAACGAACTGGTCCACAGTATTTATGCCCAGGGATTGAAAGTGCATAGGAAAGCGCAACTGATCAACCGTGATAAGAATGATGTTGGGTTTATTGACATTGGGTTGGTTGGGGGCCTCGGTATTTGTCGGGTTCTCCATGGCAGTTTTCCTTTCAGAAATAAGTCGGGCGTTATTGCCGCCCTCCTCAAAATTAGAAGCAGTCGTCGTTTCTCGGCATAGCCGCGTTGAGATGGAATATGTTTGGGATCTTCCCAACTATTAACGCGAGAACTGCTTCGGAAAACCACCAACGTCTGTGTGACGTTACGCGCATTTTTCCTTTCCTGACATTCAGCGCTGGTGTATGCTCTGCCGCGTTTTGAACATCGGCTGATCGCGCTCGCAAAATCCGGACGTCATCCAAAGTTTTACCTTGTCTTAAAACTCACTATTTAGGAGCAACAGAATCATGTCTGATCAAAATGAGATCGTAAGCTACGCGATCTATCCGGGCATCGGCATCGCACGCGTCGGTAATTCTCCCGACGAATATTTCATTGGCCCGGAAGCTCCGGGGGAAGTGCCACAACCTGAAGGCGGTTACAAAGATTCCGCCGGCCGAATAAAACGGCAGGCTGCGCGGTTTCGCATCTACGGCCTCAACGAAGCAGGCGAAGCTGTACGCGAAATTACAGCGGATGATGCAGAGCTCACATGGCGTGTCCATGTCGCCAATCGCAAAGCAGGGTGGTACCAGTTTCTGAATGCAATGGATCTCGGGAAATTTGCCATGACTACGGCCTTGCGAAACAAAACAATCACCGGCGCCGATAGGCTGAAACTGATTATCGATCCTGGCTCACGCTCGATCAGTGGCCGCAACACCCAGGGAGATGCCTATCACTTTGACACGGGCGAATTCATGGGTACTAAGGTTCCACTCGGAGAGTTGCGCACTGATGACGCAGGACGTCTCATTTTCCTGGGAGGATTCGGCCACTCTGCGTCATATGACCAAAAACCGGCAACTACTTTTGCGAACAACGATGGGTGGCACGACGACACATCGGACGGCCCAGTGCGAGCAACCGTGAAGATTGATGGTAAGGAATTCGAAGCTGAGCCGGCGATGGTGGCCGTTACACCTCCAAGTTACGGCCAGGGTCTCTACGGCGTCGTTACAATGTATGACGTAGTGTTCGATCTATTTAGCCGCGATGGGAAGTTTGGCCAGCCGAGACGTCCTTCCTTCTGGCGCGACATCTTCCCGATCTTCGAGCGGCTCGTTGATAGCCAGTGGGTTAATAGCGGCGTCAGTTTTCTCTTCGGTTCCGGATCTCCATCAGACCTGACTGACCCTGATCTGCTCTATAAATTGTCGAGCCCTGCTGAAGAACACAAACCGCTGCGCACATCTTATTTCAACTGGTTCCGAAATCCCGCCGATTCAACCGCAGCTCAGGAACCTGTGAAGTTGCCGCCGTTTTACGGCGACGCATTTGGAGACTTCAACGATCTCGGAATGGATGATCTGGCAGTTACACCGACTCAGTACGAGTGGCTGCAACACTGGGCAGATGGCGATTTCGATGATGATCCCTCGCATCGAGATCGTCCACCCACGCTTGATGCGTATCCAATTGCCGACCAGCCGCATGCACTCGATGAGGCAAACCTTGAAAGCTGTCTTGGTGGTCCATTTCATCCGGGGATCGAGTTAACGTGGCCTCTGCGTGTAGCGAGTATGTGGAAATCGCCGTTCCGCTTGAACGTGTTACCTGAAGATCAAGAACCAAACATGAACTATGGTCCAAGTCTTTCGCCGGTTGAGGCCATGGGACCTGGCGGTGTGGTCGAGTCGAGTGGTCCGGGCACGCTCACGTGGTGGATGGGTGTTCCATGGCAAACAGATGAAGCGAGTTGTCTGTCAGGCTACGAGATTGGAACGTTTCTGTCGCTTCCCTCTTTCTGGGCAGCCCGTGTTCCGAATCAAGTCCTCAGCGAACGCTCGTATCGACGGGTGCTTGACGAAAACCTGCCTCTGGCGCAGCGAATGAAACACCTGTTCTATCGTGTTGACTGGCTGCGTTACTTCGGTCCGGACTACGAAACGCGCATTAACGACAACGTCGCTAAATGGGACAAGCTGGGCATAATCACCCAGCGCGACGGATCAGCAGACCATGCCGAACACGGACTGCCGGCACGCTTTTGGGTCGAAACTGGATTAGCACCCGAGTTCACAAAATCCGATCCCACCTGGGAACAGGTTCGGATCGCTGAGAGACTCATCAAGGCTCCCGCAGAAGATATGGCCGAAGTTCCATTACTCGCTGCTGGAAAATTGGCGGCAGAGGCCGACGAGGTCCCGGTGCCTGCGAGGCGCCGCGTAGTAGGCCGCGGCGAACTGTAAAAAGGTTCGACTTATGTTTACGGCGGACGTGGTAATCGTGGGTGGTGGTCCAGCAGGGGCAGCGATTGCCCTTGCTCTGGCAAAGCGCGGACTCGCGCCCATCGTTCTCGAAGCACACTCCGCCCCACAACTGAAGGTGGGAGAATGTCTACCTCCCACTATCAATCCACTGTTGGATCATTTCGGACTCACCGAGCGGCTCCGGCGAAGAGGAAATCTTCCTTCGTACGGAAACCGTTTTGTTTGGGGATCGAATTCCATTGAAGAGCGAGACTTCATCTTTAGTTCAACTGGCGCTGGTTGGCGTTTGGACCGGGCCGACTTCGAAGAGGAGTTAAAGCAAGCGGCCACGGAAGCAGGCGCGCTTTGGCATTGCGGGCGGCGTGTGGTGGCATGCTCTGGAGATAAGAACTCGAGTTTCAAACTTACTGTCAGAGAGTTGGATGGAGTGGAAACGTATCGATCAGACTTTGTGGTCGATGCTACCGGACGCAGTGCACGTCTCGCGGGATCGCTGGGCGCGCGCCGCGTCATCTATGACCGCTTGATCGCGGTCGCCGGCTTCTTTGATGAAGACGCGGCCGCACCGGCGGAAGAAGATTCGTTCACGCTCGTCGAGGCTGTTTCTTCTGGCTGGTGGTATTCGTCGCGGTTGCCGGGTGGGAAGCTGATCGCGGTTTATATGACCGATGGAGATCTGCTCGACCATGCACTCCGCCAAACCGATCGTTGGCTCGCACTTCTAAACAAAACTAAATACACAGCACAACGCGTAGGTAAGTACAGCTTTGGAAATCCCAGTCCACCGCGAATCCTGCCCGCGCATACAGTTCGACTAACAGCAGTAACCGGCGATGGCTGGTTAGCGGCAGGTGACAGTGCCGTGGCTTTTGATCCGCTTGCATCTCACGGCATTTCTATGGCGATGGGAAGCGGCTATCACGCGGCCTTGAGCATCATTGAGTATCTCAATGGCCGCACTGACGCGCTACGTGTTTATGAGCGCCTCATCGATCGTTCGTTTGCGCATTACTTGCTGATGCATCACGACGCATACCTGCGCGAGCAGCGCTGGCCGCATGAATTGTTCTGGCGCCGGCGTCATGCACCCGCCTCTGAGGCGCCCTTGCCTAAAAAATCACTGTTGGACGAGGTCAGTACAACCCACTAATACACCTTGCGCCGGCACGATATCGGGCGTAGGATTCGGCTCACGCACAGTTTATTTTTTCAACTCGGCTAACCAATTCCTCAAACGCCAGCAAGGAGAGCCACCATGAACACCAAACTCTTTTTCCTCTCGTTAGTATTCAGTTTGCTTGTCACTACAAGTGTCGCCACAACCAAAACTGGCCCGGCCGCTTTTGGTCAGGGTGAATTCACTTTCAACGGTGAGCTGATCAGTTTTTCTTTCGAAGCCCACGCGAACGAGAAGAGACACGCGCACGGACGAGCAGTATTCGACAACTTATCCACCCAAACGCAGGTAACCGTGAGAATCGATTGTATGAGGGTTGATGGGTCCGGCGCGGTTATTACGGGAACCGTCCTGCACAGTGACGATCCTGATTTTCCGAAAGGGACGGATGTTATCTTCGCTCCCTTCGATGGCCAGGGTGGGCTCCATCCAGACACCATGACGCCGCTGTTTGTAAGTCCATTTCCGGATTGCAACAGCGCTGCGCCGCCTCTAACCTTTTTTGTGGTTGATGACATCGTAGTTCAACCCTGAGTCGTGTTAATAAACCGAGTCGATCCGCGTTTACTCTCCAGTGACCATGGAGAAACCCATCATTGAAACGCGGGCGCTAACTCGCCGCTTCGGAACACAACTCGCCGTCGACAACCTGAACTTGTCTGTTCCAGCGGCCGGCGTTTACGGCTTTCTCGGACCAAACGGCGCCGGAAAAACTACGGCGATTCGCATGCTGCTCGGTCTGATTCGACCGAACGCGGGAGAAGTTCGCCTGTTTGGACAACCCTTGTTAACGAATCGTTATTTGTTGATGCAGCACGTCGGAGCATTAGTTGAGACGCCTTCGCTTTATCCTCACTTGACCGGCAGAGAGAACCTCGAAGTTACGCGCCGCCTGCTTGGCGCTCCGCGCGAGCTGATTGATCTTGCACTCGAGACGGTTCGGCTTACGAAAGACGCTAAACGTCGCGTACGCGAATATTCGCTTGGTATGCGCCAGCGTCTCGGCCTGGCTCTCGCGCTACTCAACAAACCAACACTGCTTATTCTGGATGAACCAACTAACGGCTTAGACCCGGCCGGCATTCATGAAATGCGCGATCTAATCAGACGCTTGCCGGGTGAATCCGGCATCACGGTTTTCCTGTCGAGCCACCTGTTGACTGAAGTGGAACAGATAGCGAGTCACATCGGAATCATTCATGAAGGTCACCTCTTGTTCCAGGGCACGCTCGCTGAACTTCAGGCAAAACAACAAACGGAGCTAACTGTTGGTGTGAAGCAACTGGATCAGGCAATCGAGTGTTTGAAACTTGCCGGTTGGACCGTGCAAAGGCGTACTGACAATCTTCTCAGCGTTACGGCACGCACGTCAGAAGATGCGGCTCGGGTAAACAGCCTGCTCGTCGATCAATGTCTCGACGTTTTCCATCTTGCGCTCGCGCAGGCATCGCTCGAAGACATCTTTCTAACACTAACCCGCGGCCAGGTTGCCGCAACGAGGACTGCCTGATGTCGTTGCTGAGGGCTCTACACGCCGAACTCCTAAAACTGAAACGCACGCTTGCTTTCCGCGTAATCTTTGTTCTGCCGTTGCTGGTAGCGCTGCTTCAGTTCTTCATTGTCTTACGAACGAAAAAGTTTCCCGCTGACTTCGATCTCTGGCACACGATTGGTACGAGCTCGTTCCAGATCTGGGCCGTGTTCATGATGCCATTGCTGATCACTCTCGAGACGGCGCTACTGAACGGCATCGAACACAGCGACCGGCAGTGGAAACACATCTTTGCGTTACCGGTGCCGCGTCACGCTGTGTATGTGTCGAAGGTGATAGTGGCGCAAGGCTTAATCTTCATCAGCACGTTGACTCTTTCCATACTGATAATCATCGCCGGCATCTTTGCCACTCAACTGCGTCCTGAACTCGCAAACACTGGTCCGATTCCTTTTGGCTGGTTTGCAAAATACACAGTGTTCGTCTGGGTAGCGAGTTGGCTGATCATCGCGATTCATACATGGATCGCCACGCGCTGGGCCGGGTTTCCGATTCCACTTGGCGCCGGCATCGGCGGGACTTTCTTTGCACTCTTCGCAGCGAGCGCGTCGGTTGGAAAATATTATCCGTGGTTGCTGCCAATGAATCTCTTTATTGACGGCCGGTTCAAGGCTGCGCTCGTGCTTGGTATTACCGGTGGCATTGTCGCCACACTCGCCGGTTGTTTGGAATTTGTCAGGCGCGACGTCATCTAACTCGCTTTGCTTCAACGTCTCGGTTGGATGAGGTCAGTACAGTAACGCGGTAGCGTCGGGTCGACGTTGTGCGCCAATAAAGCGAAGAATTTGGCATTCACAAGATCCACCCGACGTTACCGCGTTACGGTACTGACCTCATCCAAGAGAAATCCTGACTCTTAGGGCAAAAGTCATCTAGCTACAAATTTGTTAGCATTCCGCCGGTGGCCGCAAGTCTTTTAAAACTCCTCGTTCTAAAATACTAACTGCATCAAGAGCTTAAGGTGACTTAGGTAAGAAGTAGTGGAGGTTGGCAACATGAAGAGTTTTTGCAGCCTGGTGTTGTGTTTACTGTGGATAACTCCGCTCGCCTCACAAACTAAAACCGACAAAGAGCGCGACGACCTGGTGGGACCGGTGAAACGCATGGAAGTATTTCTCATTGAATTCGTGGGACAAGACAACCAGATTGTCGAGAAAAAGCGACGGCGGCACACTACAACTTACAATACTGAGGGAAACATGGCCGAGAGGGTTTTATACGATCAAAATGACAAGATCATGGCCAGGGACTTATACACATTTGACGCGGACGGTCGCAGCACCGGCTACGAGGAGTACGTTCTTTGGATTGATAAAGCCTCAACTACCCCGCGGCGTCACGTTTACACGTTGGATGCAGCGGGTCGCAGAGTTGAGTACATCGTATTTGAATCTAACGGGAGCGTCGCCTCACGATCGGTTTTTAAGTACGATGCCAAAGGAAACTTAATTGAACAGCAGTGGTACGCTCACACGGGACGACTCGGCGGCAGAACGGTTTTTACCTTCGATGAAAATGGTAATCAAACCAGTCTGACGAGTTATCAAGAAGACGATGCTCCGAATTTTAAGAACGTTTCAAAGTACGATGCTAACGGAAACCAAACGGAAGCACTTCAGTATCACGGAAATACTCTTAGATATAAGTTCCTTAACAGCTATGACAGCAAAGGGAGGATCTTAGAAAAGGAAACCATTGAGTTCAACAGCAAACCAGAAAGTTTTCCGTCACACGCGCCCCAGCCGGGAAAGGTGGTCTATACCTATGACGATGAAAAGAGAACCAAAGAAATAGCGACTTACGGAGTCGACGGCACGTTGAAGGGAAAAGTTATCCACGCGTATGACGAGCGAAACAATGAAATTGGATTGAAAATATTTAATGCAAATGGCCCGCAGGAGACTAGTGAGGCGCGGTTGACCACCATTGAATATGACTCATCCGGGAACTGGACCAGGAAAACACATTTCCGCCTCCCCGAAAAGGGTGGACAGCCTCAACCAAATCACGTTGAACTGAGAGTAATTACCTACCATTGACTAATTCAACTATTTGTTCACGCAAGAACGTCTTCAGACATTGGTCCAGTTTGAAATACGCCGAAGGCGTTGGCTAATTTCAGCCCAGGGTTGGAAGCGACAACCCTGGGAATATTTTCAAAACAAAAATGGAAACCCTGAAAGGGTTTGCCTTGAGAAGAACCCTTTCAGGGTTTAATTCTCTTGCGGTTGGTGTTCCCAGGGTTCTCGCTGCGCTCGGACCCTGGGCTGAAATTAGCGAACGCCTTCGGCGTATTTCAAACTGACCCGTACCGATTCTCCTTCCCTCCTCCCGTCTTCACCGCTTCCCATCTTCACCGCTTCACCCTCCCCGTCTTTACGTCTCTAGTATTCTGTGACAATTTGATGGTACGTTGCCTACAAACCATGAGCGGGAGAAGGCTATGAACTGTCCAGTCTGTACGAACGTCAAACTCGACATGTCGGAACGACAAGGTATTGAGATTGACTACTGTCCTCAATGTCGAGGGATCTGGTTGGATAGAGGTGAGTTGGACAAGTTAATCGAAAGATCTCAGGCTACCTCATCCGGGCTGAGATTTGATGACGAAAGGCGCGAGCAGTCGCGCGATTATAAATCCTCTGAGCATCATCGTGAACCACATCGCGAAGGTCATTATAAGAAGAAGCGAGAAGGGTTTTTGGCAGATCTGTTCGACTTTGACTAATAAGCACGATCCCTCACGCAGTGACATATTCCCAAACGGTCGATTAAGGAGACTCATTAATGGAATGGCTCGCTGATCCGCAGGCGTGGGTAGCTTTTCTTACTCTGCTCCTACTGGAAATCGTTCTTGGCATCGATAACATCATCTTTATTTCTATTCTTTCGGGGAAACTGCCCAAAGAACAGCAACAGCGAGCTCGCTTTGTCGGCCTCGCTTTGGCACTCGTGATCAGGGTGTTCTTACTCTTAACCCTATCGTGGGTGATCGGCCTGACCGCGCCATTGTTCACCGTTCTCAATCACGCATTTTCAGGACGCGATCTGATTTTGATCGCCGGAGGTCTGTTTCTGATTGGCAAAGCAACATTCGAGATTCATGACAGTCTTGAAGGGGAGCAAGGTCATGCATCGTCGCGCGTGAAAGCCAGTTTCGTCAGTGTCATTATCCAAATCATTTTGCTCGACGCAGTGTTCTCGCTCGACTCAGTTATCACGGCGATTGGCATGGTCGAGCAAGTTGAGCTGATGATCGGCGCTGTAGTTGTCGCGATCGGTTTTATGATGTTCTTCGCGGCGCCCGTGGGCGGATTTGTCAGCCGACATCCGACCGTAAAGATGCTTGCGTTGAGTTTCCTTTTGTTAATCGGACTGACATTGATCGTGGAAGCTTTTGAGGTTCACATACCGAAGGGTTACATCTATTTCGCAATGGGTTTTTCCGTGTTCGTCGAGTTGCTCAACCTGCGTCTTCGTAAGAAATCGTCTCCCGTTGATTTGCACGAACGCTACACGGCCGACGTCAACGGAAAATGAAGTAGGTCATCTACTTCATTCGATTGTACTTCTTCAACGCTGTTACCACGCGATCGCCGGGTAAGCCGAAGACGCGGATACCATCAGCGCCTGTCATCGTCTCAGCCGCTAACATCGCATTTACGACGGCTTCTTCAGTTGCCTCGACCGTTGCTCGAAACAGAGGATCGATTCGATCATTGGGTAGCATGACGAGCGATGGTGTGCCTTCGTGATTTCCAGCGCCCGCGTTTGCAGTCGAAAACGCGAGAAACAGATCCCCGGATGAATTCCCCGCAAAACTACCCAAGCGTCCCATTCCAAGACTGACGCGCCGCGCGACGCGCTCCAGTTGATGTGGCAGCAACGGCGCGTCAGTAGCAACGACTACGATGATCGATCCGCGACCTTCGTGATCAGCCATCTCGCTACTAACATGTGGACCACGTCCGGTACGAGAACATGGCGGAATGCCGGCGGTCCATGGTCTGGTTAACGGTTGTGGAAGCACCGTGCAGGTTCCGAGGTCGGTGATCTCGGAACGAATCGGAACTCCGAGGATTCGAAAGTCTCCACCGTAGTTGCATTGGACCAGGACCCCGACTGTGTACCCACCTTGCGCAGCCGTTAGCACCCGCGACGAGGTGCCGATGCCACCCTTGAATCCGTTACAGCCCATCCCCGTTCCGCCACCCACCGCGCCTTCTTCGACGCGGCCGGGCTTCGCACGATCGAGCGCTTCAAATGCGTGGGCCGCCTTCACGTGCTCGCCGTTCGCATCGTTTAGAAAATCAAACGTTTCAGCGACGATCGGATAGGTGAAGATAAACTGGCGGCCGTTCTTTATTTGCCATTGAATCGCGGCGTCGCGCACCGTCCCCACGCTGTGCGTACCAGTCAACAGGATCGGTCCTTCGAGAAAACCGGATTCCTTGATCCAGTTGATGCCGGTCATGTCGCCATTACCGTTCTGGTTGAACGTTGCTGCGAACACGGGATCCCAATTGCCACGCGGGCGTGGAAGTATCGCCGTGACACCGGTGCGAATCGGACCCTTGCCAGGAACGAGTTTGCCTTCACCCTCGATGAGCGTTACGTGTCCGACGGCAATGCCGGGAACGTCCGTGAGTGCATTCAAGGGACCTGTTTGTCCGGGGAACGGAATTCCCAAATCACGGCCGCGCGGCCGGTTCTGTGCCGCACCTGGAATTGCAGTTGACGCGACCAATAACAGTCCGAGTGCGAGTCGCATGATGAATCTGTTTTCAATGTTCATTGATCGTCCTCTCTTCAACGATTCGGCTGTTGTTTCTCGTCAACTACCTCATGCAAATATTTCTTTCTCTCATCGACGCTGAAATCGCGTGTGACTCGCATACGACCGAGTGCGAGCAGGTCATCCAGAGTCGCAAACATCTCCCACGAGTAAATGCGCGTCGTCGCGTCACTGCCGGAAACCAGCAACGATTTTCCATCCGGGCTGAAGATTGCCGACCTGACTGACCGCTGCGAGCCGGACGAATCGAATCCTTGTGTAAAGACGGGGATAACGATCACTGACTGGCCGGTGATGCCGTCCCAGATACGCACGGTCGAGTCAGCCGCCGTCGCAACCAGACGTCCATCCGGACTGAAGCGCGCACTGTTAACAAACCCTGTATGGCCCTCGAGGACAGAGACAAGCTTTCCCGTAACGGCATCCCAAAGACGCGCTGTTTTGTCCCAACTTGCAGTAACCAGATAACGACTGTCAGGACTGAAACTCACTTCGTCGATGCGGCCCTCGTGCTCTTCGAGGACGGCCACCTCCCGCCACGTTCCAGTTTCCCAAAGACGCGCCGTGCGATCTTCACCGGCAGTCAGGATACGCGATCCGTCGTTACTGAAAGCGATCGTTCGTATCCACGCAGTGTGGCCACGCAGTTCGGCGACGTCCCGCCACGTCCCGACTTCCCGGATGTGCGCCGTCGTTTGCGTATTTAGTGTGCCCAACCATTTGCCATCGGGGCTGAAGACGACGCGCCAACTGCGTTCCTTAAACACGGCGACGCTCTTGCCCGTTCCCGTTTCCCAAATCCGAACTTCTCCACCCGCAGTCGCCACCAGCCGGCCGTCAGGACTAAATGCGATATCCCTGATGTCTTCGCTGTGACCGGGCAGATCCGCTACCTTCTGCCACGTGCGTACATCCCACATCTCCGCGTCAAAGCTGGGCGGAGTCGCGTGCCGCCGGTTGTCTACTTTGAACGCATATCTGCCATCGGGACTAAAACCGAGAAAAGTGCCGCGACCGAGTTCTGTAATACGTCGCGACGTTGAGGGTTCCCAAATTTCAACGATTTGAGTTGCGCTCGTGATGGCGACGAGCCGCCCATCGGGACTGTAGACCATCGGCAAAGCATTCGCGAGTCCGTTCTCGGTAGAACCGTCGATCTCAGCTACGTCGTCGCCGCCGCTGAGATCTATCTCCCAGATGCGTGCACTTGAGTCCTTGGCTGCCGTGACGACGTATCTGGAATCGGGGCTGACCGTAAGATCGGTCATGGGCTTCGTATGTCCTTGCAGGATCGCCAGGGGGCGCCACGTGCCGCTTTCCCACACTCGTGCTGTACCGTCTTCACTGGCCGTGACCAGCACTCTGCCGTCGTTGCTGAACTGCATTTTTTCCAGTCTTCCTGAATGACCGCGCAATTCGGTCACCGGCTTCCATGTGTCCGTCCGCCAGACACGAGTCAAGCGATCGTAGCCTGCGGTTACGAGGTATTCTCCGTCCGGACTGAAAGTCGCGAGCCTCGGTCTCTGCGTCTGTCCACCTAATTGAGCGACGTTTTCCCACGAGCCGGTTTTGATGATCCTCAACGTGTCATCCGCACAAATCACCGCGAGGTGTTTGCCGTCGGGGCTGATTGGGACTTCATACGTGGTCAAGCTGACTTCACAGTCTGGCTGATGCAGGGGTTTGCCCGTGGTCGGGTCCCATACGCGCGCAAGTTTCTTGCTTTCGTCCCGCTCTACAATCGCTACCATTTTGCCGTCTGAAGTGAAACTGGGCGCTCCCTCTATGAACCGTTCCCGGTCTCCGAGAGCAACTGAGTCGTGTGTCGCAAGATTCCAGACGCGCGGTGTGTTTTTCCCCCAGCTCCAGGTAACCGCCATTTTGCCGTCGGGACTGAATTGGGCGCGCGTCAGTGATGACTGTTCGGCCACCACGAATTCAGTCATGACTCGCCACGAACCGGCTTCCCACAATCGCAGCGTGCTGCGCTTGTCGTCCAGGTTGTCACTGACAGTCAGAACAAATTTACCGTCCCGGCTGAAGTCCACACTCCGGGGTGAGTTCCATCGTCCTGGACCTTTCAACTCGGTGACTACTTTCCATGTGCGTGGCTCTATCACCTCCGCTTTGCTTGAAAACAGGACTATCCATTTCCCGTCCGGACTGTATGCAGTTTCGTACCAGTTGAGAGTTTTGAAAGTAGCGCGCACGCGCGAGCGCAGAAGCGAGCGGCGCAAAGCGTCCTGGGCCTCGATTGTGGGAGTGCGGTCGTGAGCCTTAAGCGAGAGCAACAGACTCAACTCCGGATCTGAATTCAGTTGCGAATCGGCGCTTGCAGCGAGTTCCCGCGAAGTAGCAATGTTGCGCTCGCGCTCTGCTTCCTCTCGCCGCTGGTCGGCTAGCAGCCGCTGACGTTCGGCCTCTCGGCGTCTCTCTTCCGCCTGGTTCTTCGCGACGGTTTCATTCTTCGTCGCCTGTTCTGCCTTCTTTCTTTGATTCTCTTCGTTCTCTCTCGCGATCCGTTCGCTCTCGGCAGCTTTGCGTTCGCGGTCAGCGGCCAGCCGTTCGCGATCGGCCGCCTCGACGGCGCTGCGGCGTTGTCGATCAGCTTCCGCGGTCTGACGTCGCGCTTCGTCTCTCTGTCTGACGGCGTAGAAGGCAGTGCTGCTGGCCGCAGCCGTTAGACTCAAAAGCAGTAAGACGGCCGCAGCAGTAATAGTCTTGAAGACTCGGTGTTGCCGCACGTCGTTACCAATCATCTCGTCTTTTGATCTGCCATGAAGCGTCGCGGCCAACGAGCCGATTTCATCGAGGAACTGCGGATTACGCAGAGACACGTCCGTGGCTTTGCGCGCCCAACGGAGGTCTGAGTAAAGCGGTTCTCGTTTGAAAACATTCCTCAGATTCGCTGGTAAGGCATCAGTGCGATCCCAATCGAAATCGTTGGCCGCATCATTCCAAACAATCTCACCTTCGGTCAGGACGAGCAGAAGCTTGTCAGCGCCGCCGTTCAACTTGAGCCATTCTGCAACTTCGTTCTGCACCCAATGCGACTTTGCCGCGTCGGGAGAGCAAAGCAGGAGAAAATACTCGGAATCAGCCAGAGCCCGCTGAATTAGCGGCCAGAGTTCGGGGGTGAGATGCAGGCTCGTTTTATCGCGGAAGACACGAATGGCGCGCAGGCGGTAGAAGGGCTTTGCGAATCGGTGCAGTGCGGATTGCAACGCCGGCGCTAGCGTGTCGTCGGCGGAGTGGCTGTAAGAGATGAAGGCCTTGTAATTCATGGCTTCCTCCTCAGAGGTCGGAAATCAGTGGCGAGGTCCCAGGCTGGCTAAAGAACGACAACCTATTAAATGAATGCGGGTGAAATTATATAGGACAAGATCCCTGGCTACGAGGCTTTGCCTTAAAGGTTCTGATCGGTGCTTGGACTAGGTCAGCGTGGCTTTGCCTCAAAAGTCAGGATGCTGCTTGGACGAGGTCAGTACCGTGTCCAACAGTGACTTTGGAGGCAAAGCCAATCAGCGTCCAACGGTGACTTTTGAGGCAAATCTCTTTGACGATCAATGTATGCTCTATAGTAATATGTGTCACAAACATATATATTCACAACCAATCACATAACGAGGATTTGAAAAATGTCTGATTGGAAAAACGAAATTAGACAACGACTGGCAAGGTTGAAGCTTGCTCCGGCACGCGAGTCAGAGATCGTGGAAGAGTTGGCCCAACATCTCGACGATCGCTATCAGGAGTTGCTGGCCGATGGTACGTCAGCCGCCGACGCTGAACGACTGACCCGTGCCGAATTAAGTGCGGACGAATTGTTCGCGCGCGAGCTACAGAAGGTTGAACACAGATCACCGCCGGAACCGATCGTTATTGGAACCAACCGGAGGATCAATATGGTCACTGACATTTGGAATGACCTGCGCTACGGCTTCCGCATGTTGCTCAAGAGACCCGGGTTCACCGCCATCGCAGTGATTACCCTCGCACTGGGAATCGGCGCGAGCACCGCGATCTTCAGCGCCGTCAACCCGATTCTGTTTGAGTCGTTGCCGTACCCTGATGCCAATCAAATACTCACAATCTCGGACGACTTCGGCACGGTCGACTCGAGCGTGGGGGTGACCTTCGGAAACTATCATGAGTTAGTGCAGCGGAGCAGATTCTTCACTGCGATTGCAGTCGTCAGACCATGGCGGCCGGCTTTGACCGGACCTGCCGAGCCCGAGAGGCTTGAGGGCCAACGCGTGAGCTCGAGTTACTTCAAAGTGTTGGGCGTGTCGCCGGCGCTGGGAGTGAACTTTAATTCATCTGATGACGTGCCTAATGGTCCTGGCTTAGTAATCATCAGTGAAAGTCTTTGGCAGCGTCGCTTCAACGGCGAGAGCGCAATTGTAGGACGACACGTCACGCTCAATGGCAGCGACTTTACGGTCGTTGGCGTCATGCCGCGAGCATTTGAAAACGTCCTCTCTCCCAAGGTTGAGGTTTGGTCGCTCTTGCAGTACGACGCTTCACTTCCCAGCTTTGAGGGCAGAGAGTGGGGCCATCACTTGAAGATGGTTGGGCGGCTGAAGCCAGGTGTCGGCATCGATCAAGCCAGATCGGAGCTCAACACCATTGCGCGTACTCCGTTACCAGAATTCGCGCGGCCACCTCATGCGTCAATGGAGACTGGTTTGCTTTTAACTTCGCTCCAGGATCAGGTGACGAGAGGCGTCAAACCTGCACTGATGGCCGTTGTTGGCGCGGTTGTCCTCCTACTCCTGATCGCCTGTGTGAACGTGACTAATCTGCTGCTGGCTCGCGGCGCAAACAGAGGCGGCGAATTTGCGATGCGTATCGCGCTTGGCGCCGGACGCGGTCGAATGATCCGGCAACTCCTAACAGAGAGCCTCTTGCTTGCCATGATGGGCGGTGCGCTCGGTCTACTTGTGGCTGTGTTTGGAGTGCGCGCACTATTGACGCTCAGTCCCATTGAACTGCCACGAATGATAAATATTGGGGTCGATGGAGTTGTATTCGCCTTCGCCCTCGGGATCACTACACTAATCGGTCTCGGCGTTGGCTTAATCCCGGCGATACACGCCTCACGAGGAGACCTGAATACAAAAATACAGCAAAGCTCGCGGCGCACGGCGGGTGGTCATCAATGGATGCGCCGCACACTTGTGATTGCAGAAGTGTCCCTCGCTCTGGTTCTGCTGGTCGGAGCCGGCTTACTGTTCCGCAGCTTGTCGCGTCTGTTCGCGATTGATCCCGGGTTTGACACGTCTCAACTACTCACCATGCAAGTACAGGCGTCTGGCACTCAATTCGATGATGAGAAAACGCATCGTTTCTATACTCAGTCACTGGAAGCGGTTCGCGGAGTTCCCGGTGTTTCGTCGGCAGCGTTTAGCAGTCAACTGCCGATGAGCGGCGATCTTGACGACGGCTATGGCGTGCACTTTGAGTCGAGTGGAAACGTTGGGCCTGCGGCCGATCAAGGAGCGTTTCGTTATGCAGTGTATCCGGGCTACCTCGAGACAATGGGAATTCCGCTGCGTCGTGGACGCTTGCTAAATACGCACGACACGGCCAATTCGCCGCCGGTAGTTTTGGTCAGCGAGTCGTTGGCGCGGAGCCAATTCCAGGATCAAGATCCAATTGGTCAGCGCTTACGCCTCGGCGCTAACGATGGACCATGGAGCACCATCGTGGGAGTGGTTGGAAACGTGAAACAAACATCACTGACGGCGAGTCAAACGAATGCCGTGTACATGACGACCGCTCAGTGGCGTCTTTTCGCCGATAGAGCATTGTGGCTCGTGGTTCGGACGCGTAGTGATTCGGCAGAACTTATTCCCGCGATCAGACAAGCGATCTGGTCCGTTGACAAGGATCAACCGATTGTTCGCGCCGCCACGATGGACCAACTGCTCGCGTCCTCTGCCGCTGAACGCCGTTTCGCGTTGATCTTGTTCGAGGCGTTCGGCTTTGTAGCGCTCGTGCTCGTTGCTATCGGTCTTTATGGCGTACTCTCCGCCAGCGTCAGCGAACGCATTCGCGAGATTGGAGTACGGTTGGCGTTGGGCGCACAAAAGCGGGACGTGCTTCTTCTTATTCTGCGACAAGGTCTAACCCTCACGCTCGCGGGCGTGATCCTCGGATTGCTCGCATCGTGGGCGGTGACACGTTTGCTGACTAATCTGCTCTATGGCGTAAGCGCGACTGATCCGTTGGTCTTCGGAGGTGTAACGTTGCTATTGATCGTGGTCGCCCTGTTGGCTTGCTACATACCCGCGCGTAAAGCGATGAAGGTCGACCCACTGGTGATTCTGCGATACGAATAGCAACGCAAGGATCCCTCTACTGGCCGATTGCGAAAGTCCTTCAAGGAAATCACGCGATAAGTCGAAGGCATTTTCGGCGGCGTTCCTTGGCCGAAGTCTGTAGCGGGTCGACAAACAATCGGTCCAATGCAGCTCTAAGTTCGAGCCGCTCGTCATCTTCCAACTGATCGTGCATCTCCTCAATTAGAATTAGTAGTGCTCGTTCGGCACCTTCACGGTTACCACTACGCTCCGCAATTTGGTAGGCGCGCTGAAGAACTCGTTTGGCTTGGCGGTGACGACCCACCCGGCACAGCAACACTCCTTGTGTCGTCAGAGACTCAACTAGCCACGCCTCCTCCCCACTCTCTTCCAGGGTTCCAAGTGACTCTGTTATTGCCTGCTTAGCAAGGTCAAATTGTTTCGCGGCGATGTAAAACCGTGCCTGCGTATCATCAAACTGTGCCCTGTATACTTTGTCAGAATGACGTTCATACAGTTTTCCCGCACGTTTGATATGGGATTCTGCTTTCTCTAACTGCTTAAGCGCCATGAGCAGATTGCCATAATTATTCTCAACGAACGCTACATACAAGTAATTGCCAATCGCCTCGAGTTGGTAAAGAGCTTTTCTATAATGTTCCAGCCCTCGTTCAAAGTATTCGTTGCGGTTCTCAGTGATCGCCAGCTCTTTGAATGTTAAGCCCAATATAGAATTGTATGGGGCCTCAAGCGAAGGGCCTGCCTGATCTACAAACGGAGCAGCTTCGTTAAGATATGCTAGAGCGTCATGTAAGCGTCCAGCGAAAATCTCATTCATGGCCAAATTGATCAGGCCACGGGTTTTGAGTTCGCCATCCTCCTCGCCCAACTCCTTAAGCGCGACCTGAAGACTATTACGCGCCAGGTCAAATAAACCCTCGCGCCAGTAACAGAGGCCCAGTTCTATTTGACCTTGAGCAGATTGTCTCTTCAAGCCGAGCTGTTCCCAAATGCCGATCGCGCCATTAAGCAGTTCTTCCGCATGCTTCTGTGCTTTTGGCACTTGCCTTGTACTAGCCAGACTCCCAGCAAGCCACCCAACGGTAAAGAGCAAATCGGCACACGAGTGCGGCCGTAATCGATCCAGAATGGGCCATTGACCGAGGGTGTACCAGTTCTGAAGAACCAGACAGGCAGCTTCAAAGTTTCCGACTTTGATCTGCTCTTGGGCGATAAGGCACAAGATTTGGACTTCTTCGTCTCGCGTTAAAATTGTCGACTGGAACTGATCTGACGCCCTCATTCCGGATTTCAAAGCCGCTACATCCTGAACTAAAGTGTTCTTTCGCCACTCTTTTAACTCATCACGTCCGCGCAGGTAAAAATTTTGAGAAACTACACAGGCGGCATTCCATTGGTGGATTGCCGGATAGTTTGATTTGAGTTCGATAGCACGTCTGATTTCCCTTTCTGCCGACTTCTTATCCCACTCACAGCGTAACCTGAGTGCAGCCAGGGTTTCAGGAGGCAAATCTTCAATTGCTTCGGCTCGCCCAGCGACTGCTGCGGAGGGCAGCGAATCTGCCGGAGGAAAGTAATTCGTAGCCAGTCTCAGATAACAATCCACGATCGCCGCGTATGCAAGCGCATAGCGCGGATCAAACTCTAGTGCTTGTCGGAAATACTCTAAGGCCTGTTCATGACCTTCCCTCGTGTGTTTGCACCAACAGAGGCGGCCTTTAAGATAAGCTTGGCCAGCTCTCGGGCTGTTTGTGAAGGTTCTGGTGCTTCGTTGGTCATCTTTGCTCGGACTTACTGGCAAGACAGCTACTAGATGTTTGGCAATCTTCTCCTGAATCTCAGGGATTTCGTGAGACTTTGCGCTGAGTATCTGCGATAGCTGCGACAAGCTGTTGATGATGCTTTCGGTAATGCTGTCTGCCAAATATTCAGTTGTCGGATCGTTATGATCATTGACAAAGGGGAGCACAGCTACCGAGTGAACAGATCGCGATGGCTGGTCTGCTTCTGCTGGGACCGAAGCATTGTTAATTTCCCTTATGGCACCCAAGAAACGGTAACCGCGCCGAGGAACTGTTTCTATATACTTCGGACTATGCGCAGTATCACCAAACGCTTTCCTTAACATGAAGATATGTTGAGCAAGATTACCTTCCTCAACAAATTCATTCGGCCATACCTCTTTCATCAGGTCATCTTTCTTAACCACGTGACCTTTATTTCGCACCAACACGATAAGCGTGCTCAAAGCTTTGGCAGGGAGTGGGACCCGTCGCCCTGCACGTAGCAGTACCTGGTCGTTTTCGTCGAGACAGAATGGACCGAAGTGATGAAGATTATGACCGTGCTCCATAAGATGAGTTAAGAGTCTGGCTTAAGTTCCGTTTATCTGGAGCTGGCAACGCCAAGGCCTCATGAGAGAACTTAGCGCAATGGGGAATTCGTCAATCGGAATGGATTGTACGCCCCGAAGCGATCGGTCGCAATAAGTACCTAATATCTCGTTGATGTTTACCTAAAGACCAGACAATCGCCTTTAGCGTAATGTTCAAGTCGTACTGAGTAGGCCTTACTGCTCGGCACGAGGGCGCGTCCAAAAGGCCGGCTCGAAGCTCAGCGCGCCGGCCCCTCCCGCAATGCTGATGACCGCGCTTTTTGGTTGACGCGCGTTACGGACCATCAGGGGGGATGGTTGTCGCTAACAGCGCGTATTCGAAGCGACAACCATCTTTTGTGTATTACTTGTGCAGGCTTTCGTTTCCAGCTAACTGGCAAAGAGTGTCTGAAAGTCCCGATTTGTGATCAAACTAATCACGCTAGCTCCATCAGTAATTCAGGCTTGTCCCGAGCACTTTCAGACACCTTTAAGCCGCGGTCGCAATCTTAAAAATCGATATCGCCGACTATAGTGATTTCGAACGCCCCGGTGAGAAGGTTGACAACGACTATGCCGGTGCCCGTGCCGTGCGCCCCGGCAAATCGGCCTGTGCCTCCGACGAAGCGTACGTCAAATTTATCAGTAGCCGTAGCACTGCCCGGGGTCGGTACTAATGCCCCGTTAAGTTCCAGTTGAACCGTATCGCCATTGGCGCCGGTCATTGTCCCTGATCCATTAGTCAGTAGACGGCCGGGGTTAGCAGGGTCAGGGGTGAAAGTGATCGTCCCGACGGTGGTGGTCAAACCAAGGTGAGTCGCCGTACCGGAACTGCTGACGTTGGCGCGAATTGGGTTGCCGGCTTCATCAATGATAAAGGTCGCGACTCCCCTTGCATTAAGAGCAAAGGGCCGCGCAATAGCCATTACGGAAACAGTCCCGAGCAGAATGGAGGCAGTGAGCGTGAGAACGGTTACATTGAGAATGCGTTTCATGAGAACTCCTTAAGGTTAAATAACGAATTAATGTCTTTCGGTGTTACATAGCGGAGTCAGGATTCCTCTATGCTCCCTTGAGAGCAGGCGATATAAAACAACCGGCGCTGCTCGCTTCTATGCCGGATGACTCATTGCTGCTGTGGTGTCAGCCGACAATAGAATACGCGAAACTTTGCGACCTTTAGGGTCATCGCCTATCGCCTCGCGAACGCGCCGGACGCTGTAGGAATTGAACAAGGCGATCGCCTATTGTGGGGATACTTGATTGATTGACACGTCACTCGCGTTTGCAAGCTTTACCTAACCAGCCGAATCTATACTCAACTGTGTGTAACGGTTGCGCTGGTTCGGACAAATCACTAAAAAAATTTCCGGGTCTTCCATCGGCTGCCGATTGCGTAGCCACACAAATAAAGGATGGCAGCATTGACAGCTATGCCTATTCCCGAGACAGTTATCATTGTGCTGAGTTCACCTTCATTATTGAGAAATGGATAAGTCCACGGAAGAGCGACTATTAGGGTGCCTAGTAGTCTTCCGCAGAGAAACCAATCGGCAGGAGTACAGGCGGACTCAATGATGAACATGGTTGCACCGAGCAGGTAGCAGGATGAGAACACAAGGCCCAATATCGATCTTGGAAACTTCATTTGATCTGTTCTCAAGTAGTCAGACGTCGGGTAAGGTGTGGAGCAGGCACGATGCCGACATGGTCATGAGGAAGTGTGTTGGAGCTGCAATAATCGGTTTACCACGTTGGGTGTTTTCCACCTCTGATGGGCAGGAAATAAAACTCCCAACTGAATACAACCAGTACCAGTAACTCACAAGGTCACATCTGGAAATCCGAAGGGATGCAAATCAAACATCCAGATCGCTACTACCGCCAGTATCTCGGCATTGTCATTGACAATCATAAATTCATTTTCATAAACGCTTTCTGCGACGACAAACCACCAGAAACCTGGCGCGAAATCCTAATGGACGTCTGTGACGGTGGTTGCTCGTGGGGCGTTGTCTACGATGTCAGGACTGGTAAATTCTCGCACCTCGAAATGAACGGCGTTGCGTAAGTACCCGCCGAATGTCTCCGTACCGCAGGGCCTCGACGAGTCGCGTCTGTTGGATCAGTCCCTATCGTGACATTGCTTCTTTTCTATCTGATCTTACCTGGCCCCCAGAGTGCGCGCCCCGGCTTTGCTCCTGTGTGTTCACCATCCTTTACCACCTGCACTCCGTTCACAAACACATGCTTCACGCCAACCGAATACTGGTGAGGATTTTCGAATGTCGCCCGGTCGGCAATCGTTGCCGGATCGAACACGACCACGTCAGCAAACAGTCCGGCCCTGAGAAAACCTCGACGATCCAGGCCAAGGTTTGTTGCCGGCAGCCCGGTCAGACGTCGCACTGCTTCAGTGAGCGAGATCACTTTCTCCTCACGGACGTATTTTCCTAATAGACGTGCGAAGTTCCCGTAGGCGCGGGGATGCGTGGAGGATTTGAGGAAAACTCCTTCGGGAGCCATCGATGCACCATCAGAGCCGAGCGAAACCCAGGGCTGCCGTAATTCTTTCTTGAGATTCTCTTCGGCCATCAGGAAGTAAACCGTACCGACACGAGATCGATCTTCAACGATCAAATCCATGATCGTTTCAACTGGATCTTTTCCGCGCATCTTCGCCACCTCGGACAAAGTCTTCCCGGTTAGCGGCTTTAGCTTCTCCGATTTGAAACCGACCAGCAGCACGCGATCTGGAGAACCGGCCGCGAGATAGAGATTCTCCCACTTATCACTTGGCGTCCGCACTTCCGCTGCTATCCGCTGGCGCAGAGCCGGATCTTCGAGTCGCTTGAAGAGCGCTTCATAACCACCGTCCATGGTCCATGGAGGCAGACTGGCATTTAACCCCGTGGAGCCGGCTGTATACATGTACATGTCGGCCGTGATCTTCAATCCCGCTCGACGCGCACCATTGATCATTCCGATCACCTTATCTACCTTGTCCCAATTCTGACGACCGGCAGCTTTGATGTGGTAGATCTCTGCCGGTAATCCTGCTTCGCGGCTGATCCGAATCAACTCTTCAACCGCTTGAACCCACTCGTTGCCTTCGCTGCGCAGGTGAGAGATGTATTTGCCCTTGTAACGAGCCGCAACTTTGCACAGTTCGATCAACTCTTCAGTCCTGGCATAGAACGCAGGCGCATATATTAAGGATGAGCCGACGCCGAGCGCGCCTTCCTCCATTGCCTGGCGCACGAGTTCGCGCATCTCCTGAAGCTGCGCCGGTGTTGGTTGCACATCGGCATCACCCAGAACGTACTGCCGAATCGTGGTGGCCCCGACAAACGAAGCCACGTTCTGCGAAACGCCGCGCCTCTCCAAATATTTCAGGTACTCGGCGAGCGTGGTCCACTCTATCTCATACTTGATGTCATCCTGTTCGGACACCACCTGCTTCTTCAACCGTTCATTGAGCGGTCCCATCGACCAGCCTTCGCCCATGATCTGCGTGGTCACGCCCTGTCTTATCTCGCCTTGCGAGCGGCCATCAGCGATTAGAGATTCGGTGGACCATGAGAGCATGTTAATAAAGCCGGGCGCGACGGCGAGTCCCTTCGCGTCCACTACGTTAGCCGCGCGTGCCCGACGCAAGTTGCCGATGGCCACAATGCGATCTCCTTTAATCGCAATGTCGACCCGTTTGGGAGCCAGTCCAGTTCCGTCATAAACCGTGCCGTTTTGAATAAGGACATCAAAGTCCGCGGGGCGAGGTACTTGTC
This sequence comes from Pyrinomonadaceae bacterium, assembly GCA_035278765.1. Taxonomy (GTDB): domain Bacteria; phylum Acidobacteriota; class Blastocatellia; order Pyrinomonadales; family Pyrinomonadaceae; genus PSRF01. The sequence continues at coordinate 83,405 of DATEIS010000440.1, forward strand.
CGGCAGCGGCAAAAGGTAGCATCAGTATCAATATAAACGAGACATACTTATGCAAACGCATGATTGTGGGTCCTGTATTTATTTATCTCTCGAAATATTTTTAACCGTGTGGGATTGGAGAATACAGGAAAAACAGAAGAGGGACCAACCGAAACTGAGCAGCGATGCGGCTTACGGATTCTTCCTGTAGTATGACGCCCCAAAGGAGGCTTTGCATGACCAGTCGTAAAAGTCACACGCGGCTTTTCGTTGTTCCATTGGTGTTACTTTGCTTTGTTGTTAGCATCAACGCGCAACAGAACCGCCTCAAGATCTATATCTCCGCAGACATGGAGGGTGTGGTCGGCGTAGTTACAGGTGAACAACTTGGACCGCAAGGTTTTGAATATCAACGTTTCCGCGAATTCATGACGCAAGAGGTCAACGCAGCGATCCAGGGCGCACTCTCCGCTGGGGCGACAGAGATTGTGGTGAGCGACTCGCATGGAAACGGACAGAACCTCTTAATTGAGAAATTGCCACGCAACATTCTGATGGTACGTTCATGGCCGCGTCCTTTGGGAATGATGCAGGGTATCGACTCAACTTTCGCCGGCGCAGTTTTCATCGGCTATCACTCGGGTACGACCAATCCGGAAGGTGTTCGCGCCCACACCCTGTCAAGTGCCCGGCTCGCTGACGTGAAACTCAATGGTCTTTCGGTGTCTGAAGCTGGTATCAACGCTGCAATTGCAGGTCATTTCAACGTGCCTGTCATCATGGTGTCCGGTGACGATGTCGTGGTCAAGGAGACTACGGCGCTACTAGGTGACATTGAGGGAGCGATAGTGAAATGGGCTTCAGGTTTTCATTCCGCCAAGACGATCATGCCCGAAGCGTCCTATGAATTGATTCGTGAGAAGGTCCACAAGGCGGTCAGCCGAATCAAACATTTCAAACCCTACAAATTGAGTACCCCGGTCAAGTTGGAGGTCCGTTTCAAAAACTATCGCCCCTCCGAGGTCCTGAGTTATTTGAGCATCGTAGAACGGGCCGATGCCCATAGCATCAGGTTCACTGGTAAAGACATCATCGAAGTATCGAAATTCTTGTCGTTTATCAACACCTACGAGCTAAGTTTGGAGCCTTGATTTACCTTCAATGCAGCGTCGGACTTCTCGTAACTGTCTTAATCAACTGGTCCATTCTCTAAAGGCCGTGAAAACGATGCGGCGAAGATTGTCCAGTGTGGGGAGAATTTTCTTGCTGCCGGACATTCATATGGACAATAGAGTGCATGGTTTCGTGATTAACGGCTTCCCGATTGAGGTGGCCGACAGGCCGGGATCAATTTCAGCGGAGATCATAGCCTGCGAATTACAGAGTGACTGTTACGGCCTCAATCGTATCGACTTCACGTCCGGTGATGTAATCATCGACATTGGGGCCCACATCGGAATGTTTGCTATCTACACCGCGCTGCGTTTTCCCCAAGTTGTAATTCACGCTTTTGAGCCCTTTCCTGAAAATTTTGAGCTGCTCGAGCAAAACCTGGATCGAAACGGCATAACAACCGTCCGAATTCATCACCAGGGCGTGAGTGGCGACGGGAGGCTCCTCGAGATGGTTACAAACCCGCAGAATTCAGGCGGTTCGACATGTTACTCCCGCAAGTTGGAATGCGGGCGCAGTACGGGCATTCCTTCAACTACACTGGACCACATCTTTGATTCGCTGGCTATCGACAAGTGCAAGTTGCTCAAAATTGATTGCGAGGGTTCCGAATACGAAATACTTTTCTCAACTCACAGTCTATCGAAAGTTGAGTATCTCTCTGGGGAGTTTCACCACAATCAATTGTTACAAAGCTACGGGTACACGGTGGAAGGGCTTTTGAAACATTGTGAAAGTCAAATCGCTCGAGACAAACTGTCGATCCAGACAATCAATATGAGCGAATGATTCGAACCCCACAGTTCAAAAGAGTGCTTTCAAATCTGTAAATGTTGTAGTAAGGTTAGCCCCACTCTTTTTCACAACTGGTAACTTGTTTCTCACCCTCTTCAAAGGAGTTCCGAATGATTCCCTCAGGACTGTGGTATAACGAACTCGGCTCACAGATGCAGTTGAACATTTCCGGCAATAACGTCTGGGGATGGTATTACTCCGCAGTTGGAACGGCCAGGTCCACCTATTCATTGTCCGGTCAAATCAATACTCAACCTTTCTCTTTTAGTACGGCGCTCGGTTGGGCTGTTGCATGGACGAATGCCTACTCGAATGCTCACAGTGCTACTGCCTGGTCAGGTCAATATCAGACCGTTGACGGTAACGAAGAGATTATCGCTTTCTGGCTGTTGACGAGTGAAAAACCAGAGCAAGACGATTGGGAGGCTACACTAATCGGGCAAGATGTGTTTACGCGTACCAAGCCTGCTCCAGAGGAGATAGAAAAAGCTCGGAAGCGAAAGGCTAAGTCTCACCCGCCTGAAGCAACATCTTAGTCGGGGCGTCTGAAGAAGCGATCAATTCAACTGCCCAAACATAGCTCTCTCATCATGCTATCAGCGGCAGAAATCTTTGCGGACACGTCTGCTATGGAGTTCGACGCCCTTGCACCCGAGTGCGTCACAACTCCCCACGGTGAAGCATGAAGCATCGAGTAAAGATTCTGTGGGTGAGCGACCCGCCTACGTTCTTCACGGGCTTTGGTACGGTAACCAAGGAAATTCTCACTCGCTTGATCGCCACCGACAATTATCAAATCGCCTGCCTGGGATGGGGTTATAACGGATGGCCCTATGACCGGCAGGAATTGCCATTCGATATCTATCCTTCAAACAATCCAAACCTGAACCCGGATACGCTGGCAAAAGTGCTGGAAGAATACCAGCCCCATATACTTGTTACCCTGGGCGATGTTTGGATGGTCGAATGGATCACGGATCTGCCCTACCGCTCCAGATTCAAGTTTGTGCCATATTTCCCCCTCGATGGCGAACCGCTCTATCCGCCGTGGAGCAAGTTTATTCGCGACGCCGATGCTCCAGTGACCTATTCCAGGTTTGCTCAGAATGTCGTTCAAGAGGTTCTTCCTGATGTTCGCGTTGAACTTATCTATCATGGGGTCGACACCCGTGTATTCCATCCCATCAAAGAGAAAGAACATCAGCGTCCCGGTGAATTGAAAAATAGGTTCATCGTCGGATGCGTTGCCCGGAATCAGCCACGTAAGAATTTGCCGACGCTTATCAAGGCATTCGCCCGGTTCTGTCAAAATAAACCTGAGGCTGTTCTCTACCTGCACACAAATCCGGATGACATCGGTTGGGACATACTGGACCTCCTGAAACGATACCGGGTCTTTGACAGGACGTGCATATCCAAATCAGCATCCATTCAAAAAGCCCTGTCTAAGGAAAAGCTCAACGAGATTTATAATCTCTTCGATGTCATGGTCCTTCCTACGGCGGGAGAAGGATTTGGTCTTCCAATTCTGGAAGCAATGGCTGCCGGCGTCCCCGTGATTGCCACGAACTATAGTTCATGCGTGGAGCTGCTGGAGGGCCGTGGAGAACTCATCAGAGTCAAGGAATTTCTTACGGCGGGACGACATAACATCGAATATGCTATTCCAGACATCGACGACTTGGTAGCTAAACTCGACTTGTTGTATACCCAGCCCGAGTTGCGAAAGAAGCACAGTAATTCGGGACTCGCATTTGCTCTTACTCTGGACTGGGATGAAATTGTGAGGTGTTGGGACAATCTATTAATAGAAGTTGCGTCGAGTTAAGCAACGCGATCCGTGGATTTCGCGACTTTCCGAATTCGTATTACAACAACGATCAGACATGAACGTTCTGCGTATGATTCTCTCGGAGACGCTTGAGGTGCTTGCGTCCAGTGGTTACGATGCTCGGGAACTGGTCTTCGCCGAGCCGGCCGGTGCGCGGGATGTAGAGATCCTTGAGGGCGACCTCGGATTCCGGATTCCGCAGTCATTCAAACAGCTGTTAACTCAGGTTTCATCCCACGTGGAGTTCCATTGGTTCGCACCCGATGGCCGCGAATTCCCTGTACCAATGCATCAGTGCTTCTCAGGAGACCTTCATTGGTCATTGGACTTCGTACGGAAGTTTAATGCGGCCAAGGACTCGTGGATCCGTGAGTGCTTCCCCAACCCGTCCGACAAGTACGATCGGGTCTGGCACGATAAGCTGGCGTTCTACGAAGTCGGTAACGGTGACTACCTGGCACTCGATCTGAGCCTCGGGACCTACGGGCAAGTGGTGTATCTAAGCCACGATGACGGCGAGGGCCACGGACACATTCTCGCCAACGATGCGATCGATCTAGTCCAGCGCTGGGTGCCGTTAGCCTGTGTAGGCGGCGAGGACTGGCAGTGGCTGCCGTTCAAGCGAGACAGGGACTCGGCGCTCGACCCAGACTGCGCGAACGCGCATCAGTGGCGGCAGCTACTAGGCCTGCCGCCGAACACGGCGCTGCAACTGACCGGCTTCGCTGGCAGCTGATCGCCCACAAAGGACAACGAACTGGTTTCCTCATATCATCCAAAATCTTGCTCGTTTCCCAGACATCCGATTCCTCGATAATCAAGGGAGTAAAGTCAACATGAATCATAGAGGTATTTTTTCAATCGCAATTACTCTGTTGATTATCGGAACGTTTGCTTCAGTTTATGCAGATTCATGGAAGCTTCCGGAGAAGAAGAAATATTTCGCACCCAATAAGAAGTATTACCTTGAAGTCACGCCTAAAAAGTTGGAGAGCCAGTTAAAATATTTCGAGGATAAAGTTCAAGGAAGGAATAATGTTGGCGCCCTCAAAATAGCAACAGACAACCGAGCCAAAGGTGCATTTTACGCTCGCCGTGCCGACGGAGGGTACTCAAAGAAAGGGGAGTTCCCGCTGCTAAACGAAGTCTCTCCCGTAAGCGCCCTCGTCTCTAACAACGGTGATTATGTCGTAACCTTCGATAATTGGCACAGCGTCGGTTATGGGGATGAAGTGGTCGTCATCTATCGCTCCAATGGCGCTCTGGTTCAAAAGATTGGTCTCGAAGATTTATTGACAGAAGGCGATATTGAAACGCTTCCGCGTAGCGTCAGTTCAATCTGGTGGGGCGGGGAACATTATATTGACGATGCGACTGGTACTTTGATTCTCAAGGTAGTCGCTAACGGTAAAGACTCCTGGGACGAAGACGCTAAATTCCATGATCTTAAAATCGAATTAGCAACCGGTCGGCCGTTGGAGTCGAAACGCGATCTGTTCGTACAACTTCGCGTCTTTAGCAGCGTCGATGCCGGAATAGCTCCTGAATCTTCCGATGCTTCACCAGGTAAGCCGGCTTGTACTTTTGCGGAAGAGAGCTTTGATTCACCTGAGTTCGTGCGCGTTCCTTCTGGGCAGCTATATGTGAAGGCGAAAGAACGCCCGCTCCCGCCTTATCCTCCGATTGCTAAAGTCGCTCACGCTCAAGGCACGGTCACTGTTGAAATACTTGTCTCAAAGGCGGGAGATGTGATTTGTGCGCGCTCAATATCTGGGCATCCCCTACTGCGGGCGGTTGCCGTCGCCGCTGCTCTCAAATGGAAATTTGAACCTATCGAAACATCCGGCAATCCCGCGAAAGTTGTTGGGACAGTTGCTATCAACTTCAAGCTAACTGAGAAAGATGTGAATCCCAACAATCAGCCCCGAAATTGATAGCTTGTTCCTGTAAGAAACGAGCATTTCTGCCGGTCGTGTCAGCAAAAAAGGTTACGAAGATTGTTCAGTGTGGGGAGCCACGATTTGAAGGCCGCTGGAAGTAGTTCCAGCGGCCGTCTCTCTTCTCACGTCGTGTTCGTAACGCCAATACTATTAAGGAGAAGTAATCAGCGCTGGCTAGAGTCGATTAGATTGATCTTTATGGTTTTAGCGACGCCGTCAAGACTCGGAAACATTGATGCATGATTGATGCCCAACAGCGCAAGCGTGTTTCGAAGTTTGTATTTGGCCTTTGCTGGTATACGAAAACGAACAAGTTGGTCGACATACACGCCCGACGGCCTTGATTCTAACGGCTTTATCTTGCGGGTGTTTGCTGGCAGCGGAAATGAAAGAAAACATCCTTGTTGAGCAATCAACCTATCGTTTAACTGTTCAGGAAAGAATGCTCCTAATTCAGTTTCCCACGCTGTTTGGTTAGAGTCTGTAATCGTTTCCCACCAGTGAGTAGGTTCCAGCTTCCACAAAACTCCATCAGTACGGTCGTATTGCGGATTATCCACCGAGAAGAAGAGTCCTTTTAAAGGATTACTGGTCCAATCTAGTAATCGGGTTGGCAGCCCATGATGCTGAGCGTGAACCAGCCATTCAACTTCGGATACAGGTCGCTCTCTAAAATGTGGGCGACTCTGTCGCTTAAATCGTTCCACCGTATCTTCATGAAAGCCTCGCCAGTCATCGTAACCAAGCACAGATCTATGAAGTCTCGCAATCGTCGGTAACAACGGCCACTTGTCGACCTGGCCACGAAACATCGTACGGTCGTCATAATCGCCTATTCGCTCAAACAGCTGCATAACAGTCTCTATTTTTATGTCCGGTTTAGTCATACATTCATAAAGCTCAGGGAGACGCCGAGGGAAGTTGGCGTCTACTGGATCCACATCTTCTGAGTATCAACGAATCGTAGAAAGAATCAGTGGCATTGTTGGAAAGCCACTCGACCTTAACGGGCGCGAACTTGCCCTTGGCCATAGTCCATAACGGCATACGTTGCGTATAATATGAACGGCACGGCGTACATTCCTAACCAATCAATTCGACTTACGCTCCTACTGGCCTAGCCTTGCCGGGCCACCATGAAGTTGATCCAGATCGGGGCGAAGGGTGAGGTGCAGCCCTTCGAAACGGGATAGTCTCGATAGACCCCGAGCTTCTCGCCAATGGCGATGGCTCGCTTGCGAAGTTTGGGAGCGTGGATCCCGATGTTCGCCAAAGTGTTGTTCATAGTCCACTGCACTTCGGGCACAGCGCCGGCCATTTCCGACTCGATGCGATCCAGCAGCGCCGGCAGATCGAGCCCATCCTGATTCTTCGCGACACGCTCGGCGGTGAGATGCCAGCCGGCCCGGGCAGCCCAACAATCGTCCGCGGTCATCCAGTCCCGTCGAAGCGCCTCCTTGTCGGGATGCTTCGAGACAACGTAGGAGTTGAGCCAGTCCGCCACGCGCACAAAGGTTATGGACCGCACCATCCGATCCATCGCCTCGGCCGACAGCTTCTTCGGCGCGATCAGGAGCGCGGCGAGGAACTGCGCGTCTACATTCCCGGTGTCCCAGAGCGACAGGGCCAGCGCATGGTCCGTCTTGATCTTTTTCGCCAGCACCCGGATGTCGCCGAGACTGACGCCGTACTGATTGTCCCCGGCGCCGGTTTTGGCGTTCTGCACACGAACCTTCTCATTGCCCAGCGCTTTGAGCTGCTTGAGAGTTTCATTGAGTGTCATGGTCGTCATTTTACAATCCTCATCGGCCTGACCTCAAAAGTCATCCGCACGGAGCGAATTTGACTTGTGCCCTCGTTTCAGCATAAAACCCTAATCAATCCAACAACGGAATCGAGGAGTTACCGATAATGAAAAAGCGGATCTATGTAATGATCTCCTTCGCAGCGGTGCTCAGTTTCGCACTCGCATGCACAACCACTCCGACCAACCTGAACACGAACACGAATGCTGGTCCAACTAACGGCTCAGTGCTGGCTGAATTGAAGCCCGCCTTCGACGCCATCACGGCAAACGACATCCTGCAACATACCAAAGTGATATCGGCGGATGAGTACGAAGGGCGTGGGCCAGGAACAAAGGGTGAGGAACTTACCGTCAAGTATCTTACCGAACAGTATCAACGCCTGGGCTTGAAGCCCGGGAATCCGGATGGCACCTATGTTCAGAAGGTTCCGCTTGTTGGATTTACTGGCGCGCCAACGGCTTCGTTCACGGTCGGTGGCAAGCAACTAAACCTGACGTTTCCAACAGACTACGTTGCGGTTTCACGCCGGTTCGTTCCCGAATCAAAGGTTGAGAATTCCGATATGGTCTTTGTTGGTTATGGCGTAGTGGCGCCAGAGTATGGCTGGGACGACTACAAAGGGTTGGACGTGAAAGGCAAGACGATCGTGATGCTGATCAACGATCCGCAAGTTCCGGACTCGGGCGATCCAAACAAACTGGACGACAAGATGTTCAAGGGCAAGGCGATGACTTACTACGGCCGTTGGACCTACAAGTATGAGATTGCAGCGCAGAAGGGCGCTGCGGCCGCAGTGATCATTCATGAAACCGTTCCGGCTGGGTATCCCTATGAAGTTGTTTCGGGAAGCTGGTCTCGTGAGAACTTCGATATTCAGACGCCCGACAAAAACATGGGACGTCCCGCTGTTGAATCATGGATCACGACCGACCGCGCAAAGGAGTTGTTCACAGCCAGTGGCCAAAACTTCGACGCGTTGAAAAAGGCTGCCCTCTCGAAAGACTTCAAGCCTGTCGTTCTCGATGCGAAGGCAAACATGACGGTCAAAAACACGCTGCGCGAAATCAATTCAAATAACGTCATCGGAAAACTCGAAGGTTCGGATCCGGCGCTGAAGAACGAATACGTTATCTACACAGCACACTGGGACCACCTGGGTCGTGATCCAAAACTAACTGGCGATCAGATCTTCAATGGAGCGCTCGATAATGCCTCAGGCACTGCCGCAATGCTCGAGATTGCCGAAGCTTTCACGAAACTCGCCACTCCTCCTAAACGATCCATTTTGTTTCTTGCAGTTACAGCCGAAGAGAAAGGATTACTCGGTGCAAAGTATTACGCTGAGAATCCTCTATATCCACTGAACAAAACGCTCGCGAACATCAACATGGATGGAGTTAATCAGTGGGGCAGGACCACGGACATCACGATGGTGGGCGACGATAACAGCACCCTGATCGACTTGCTGCGTGAAGCGGCCACTACGCAGAAGCGAGTAGTGAATCCGGATCCGGAATCAGAGAAAGGGTTTTACTACCGCTCCGATCATTTCGAATTTGCGAAACAGGGAGTGCCGGCTCTCTACACTGATTCCGGGATTAGCTACGAAGGAAAAGATGCGGCGTTCAGCAAACAAAAGCGCGACGAATATACAAACAACGACTACCACAAAGTTTCCGATCAGATTAAACCTGACTGGGACCTCACGGGAGCCGTTGATGACGCGCAGTTGCTGACAATGATCGGATATCGAGTGGCGCAAGGCGATAAGTATCCCGAATGGAAAGCGGGATCAGAATTCAAAGCCAAGCGCGACCAGATGATGAAACCCAGTTAGCGAGCGCGGCGTGGACGAAAGGAACGCACCGAACTCGTCCGCAACCGCGGAAAGGTCGCAGACGAGCCGACGGTGTTCGTCACCCTGGTCTGCTGCAAACCGCCAAATCGTTCCGGCACAATTCGCGTTACCGGCTGTCCGGTCAGCCGCTCGATCGCGCGCATCGACAACTCATCGACAGGCGCAACAATCGTAATGGCTTTACCGTGATTGCCTGCTCTGCCGGTGCGGCCTACCCGGTGTACGTAATCTTCGGGCGCAGCCGGCACGTCGTAGTTGATGACATGCGACACGGCCTCTACGTCTAGCCCACGCGCCGCGATATCCGTCGCCACCAGCACACGTGCTTTGCCATTGCGGAATTCGCGTAACGCAGTTTCGCGTTGTGGTTGGCTGCGGTCCGCGTGGATGCGGTTCACGGTGTGATTACGCGCTTTAAGAATGTGCGAAATGCGCTCGGCTCCTCGACGAGTACGAGTAAAAACCAAGACCCTATCTAGCGATTCTTGTCCGCTTTCTCGTTCAAGCAAATCAAGTAACAGCGCCGTTTTGTTTTCCTGAGCGACTGAGTAAGCAGTCTGCTCGATCATCTGTGCTGCGGAACCGCGCTGATTCACTTCAACCAGTTTCGGTTGGATCATCGTCGAACGCGCCAGACTCTCGATACTTGGAGACATCGTGGCTGAGAACAAGAGTGTTTGTCGTTTAGAGGGCAACATCGCCAACACTTGCTTGATGGCAGGCAGAAAACCCATATCCAGCATGCGATCTGCTTCGTCGAGAACAAGTACTTCGACGGTTGATAGATTAATCGCGCGTCGTTCTTTCAGGTCAAGCAAACGTCCAGGTGTGGCGATGACGACCGTGGCTCCACGACGCAGATCCGCGATTTGGGTTCGGATATTCGCGCCACCGATAACCACAACGCTGCGGTTACCCTTTACTTGATTAAGATCGGTGTAGCTCTGCTGGATCTGAAGTGCCAATTCGCGTGTCGGCGCGAGCACAAGTACGCGAACACCCGGGCGCGCACGTTCGCTTAACTTCTGAATGATGGGAAGCAGAAAAGCGGCCGTCTTGCCGGTACCGGTTTCAGCGCATCCAATTAGGTCCTGGCCATTGAGAATTACGGGTATAGCTTTCGCTTGGATCGGTGTGGGAGTTGTGTATTCGAGGGATTCGCAAGCCTGCAATTGTGCGGCTGTTAATCCCAGTTGAGAAAAATTCATAGATTCCTTTGCATGTGCGCGCGCTCAACTATTGAGCTTGTCGCGCTTTTCTGTTTAGCAGTTGTCGATCTCCGCAATGAATCAATCACTGCGGAGACCAACGATACTGCAAATTACCAACGTGGCTCGGAGCGACGTCTGTTGTCGTCACGATTGCCGCCGCCGAATCCGCCACTACGACCGCCGCCAAAGCCACGTCCGCCACCACCGCCGCGATTTTCGCGCGGTTTGGCTTCGTTAACTTTCAGCGCACGACCACCGAGTTCCTTGCCATTGAACTGCTCAATCGCTGCGTTGGCTTCTTCCTGCGAAGACATTTCGACAAAGGCGAACCCTCTCGAGCGTCCGGTATCGCGGTCTTCCACGACTGCCGCCGATTGAACTGTGCCGGCCTGTGCAAATAACTGCTCCAGATCCTGATTCGTAGTTTGGAAAGCGAGGTTTCCAACATATAGTTTTGTAGACATTAAATATACCTTTCCCTTTGTGGGATGAAAGAAGCTTGCGAATCGGATTGGCTTCGGCGAAACGGTAGCGATCGAAGGACCAGGTTCGGATGCTCTAAAAGAGCGGCTTCGGAGTGTGAAACAAGCCTGCTCTCGAACTATCCAAACGCCAGCGCTGATTGATTTGTGCGCGGAGCGCATCACCGTCGATGCGCGAGAGAAGGATTAACCGGCGCTATGATGCCTGATGGACTACTCATGTTGCAAGCGCCAGGAGCTTTAATTGCTGGTTTTGTTTGAAAAACGCCGTTGGCGTTGGCTCAAATACACCGTAGGCGTTGGCTAACCCCAGCCCAGGGTTCGAGTCTGCGAGAACCCTGGGTTACGTTACCCGATTGCAATCAACCCTGAAAGGGTTCGCCTTGAGAGGAACCCTTTCAGGGTTAAACGTTCTCTTTGATACGATCCCAGGGTTGTCCGCTTCGCTCCCAACCCTGGGCTGAAATTAGCCAACGCCTTCGGCGTACACAGGATCCGTCCATTTCTTGACTATTACTCGCATTCTTCAAGGAATACATCTCCATTTCGGCTGATGAGTTTGTAGTTTGGCTGGAGGTCT